>JBMYYT010000186.1:0-4828 GCA_049609665.1 Flavobacteriales bacterium
TTGCAATAATATCTCAAAACGAAGAAATAACCAGTACAAATGTTTTAGGATTTATTGAAGGAACAGATCCAGAATTAAAAAAAGAAGTTATTATTATTACTGCTCATTATGACCATTTAGGAATTAAAGATGGATTGGTTTACAATGGTGCTGACGATGACGGAACAGGAACAGTAGCTTTATTAGAAATAGCGGAAGCATTTCAAAAAGCTAAGAATGAGGGAAATGGAGTAAAAAGAAGTATTTTGATTATGCCAGTATCTGGAGAAGAAAAGGGATTGTTGGGTTCAAGTTATTATAGCGATAATCCAATTTATCCAATTGCAAATACTGTGGTTGATTTAAATATCGATATGATTGGAAGACTGGATGAAAATCATAAAAAACCAGATTATGTTTACCTAATTGGCGCTGATAAAATAAGTAAAGAATTACACGATATAAGTGAGGCAACAAATGAAACCTATATAGGATTGAATTTAGATTATACGTTCAATGATGAAAATGATCCGAATAGATTTTATTACAGATCAGACCATTATAATTTTGCAAAGAAAGGAATCCCAGTTATCTTTTATTTCAGTGGTGTTCATGAAGACTATCACAAAGCAACAGATGAAATTGATAAGATAATGTTTGATAAGGTTGAAACAATAACACGACTTGTTTTTCATACAGCTTGGGAAATTGCAAATAAAAAAGAAAGATTAAAAATTGACGAAAAATAAATGAGAAAGGAAACCATAATATTTATAGTTTCTTTCATAATTATCTCATTTTGTTATAATTACCACAATATTCTATTCAAAGAAAACAGCTCAATTCATCAATGGAGACAAGCTGATTGTTTATCTATTACTCAAAATTTTTATAAAGAAAACCTCCCAATTCATAAACCAAAAATTCATCACATTGGGGATGAAATAGGAAAAAGAGGGGTTGCAAGTGAGTTTCCCATTATTTATTATGTAGTAGGTAATATTTGGAAAATAACAGGAAGAAGTGAAGCTATTTTTAGAGGTATAAATTTAGTTATTACTTTCTTGGGATTACTTTATTTATTTAGACTTTTCTTTAAGCAGTTTAATAAACTTATTCCCTCACTTTTTCTGGCATTCTTAATTTTCACTTCACCAATTTATGTTTTTTATTCTAATAATTTTTTAGCTGATGCATCTGCGCTTAGTATTGTGTTTATTGGCTGGTATCATTTTTATAATTACTATAAAAACAAAGGAGAAAAGTACTTGATATATTGTCTACTCCTTTTCTTATTTGCAGGATTACTTAAGGTTTCATCTTTACTTAGCTTTTTTGCAATAGGTGGTGTTTTTTTATTGGAATTAATAAGTTCTTTCAAAAGCAGGGAAAACGAAAAACTTTTCAAACGATATCAAATAGGATATTTTATTTTGGTTCTTATAATTATAGCTTCCTGGTATTCTTATGCCATTTGGTATAGCGAAAGTGAAAAAAACACCTATGTTTTTCTTAAATCCATATTACCGATATGGGAGTTAGGACCTGAGCGTATAAGTGAAACATTTTCCAAGTTTTTTTCTATTCAAGTTCCACGAATATTTAATTCAGGAATTCATATATTAACACTACTGGTTTTTGTTTTTAATATGTTTAATTTCAAAAGAATAAATAAGTTTTTATCAGCCGTAAATTTACTACTATTTATTGGTGTGATTTGTTTTTTCTTGTTGTTTTATCAAGTCTTTGATATCCATGACTATTATCTTATTAATACTTTGATATTTTATCTTTTTACTTGGTTTACCTTTTTTACTTTTTTACAAAAACATACCAAATGGTTTTCATTCATAATTTTTAAATCAATATCAGCTGCCGCTTTACTTTTCTTAATATTCATTTCATCCGTTCATATTAGACATCGTTACGATGTTAATGATGTTGTTGCTCAAGCTGGTTTAGATTATATTTCTAAACATGACAAAGAGGTTTTGGGATGGTACCAATTTGATTATGATAAGAATATGAAAGCCTTTAATACAATAACTCCATACCTTAGAGAGTTAGGGATTAATCGAGAAGATGTTGTGATGGTTTTGGGAGATCAAAGTATTAATATTTCTTTATACAATATGGATCAAATAGGATTTACAAATTATTGTGATGTTCGAGAATATCCTAATCAAGTGGAATTAGCCAAATCCTTTGGCGCGAAGTATCTATTTATTAGTGAATATAAAGTGTTAGATTTTCCTCAATACCAACCTTATATGAATAACAAAATTGGAAAATATAAAAACTTATTAATTTTTAGAATTCCAGGAACCTGATTGTAAATGCGAAACCTGCTTCTTATAGTTTTTTTGATTCTAGCCAATACGTTGGACGCACAAAACGATTCTATTAGTTTTTCACATCAATCAGGATTTTATTCGTCATCAATTAGCTTAACACTTTCAAATAATTCAGAGGGAAAGATCTATTATTCTTTGGATGGCAATTATCCTAATAAAATATACAAAGAAGAAATTGAAATAAAGGAATCATCAACTTTGCGAGTTAAAAGAGAAAACTCAAAACAAGAAGTCGTTAAAAATTATCTTTTATTGGATAGAAAAATAAATCTCCCAGTTGTTTGCCTTACCATAAAACCAGGAGATTTGTATGATTCAGTATCTGGTATTTATGTCAAGGGACTTAATGCAAAAAAAGACCCGCCATATTTTGGTGCAAATTTTCATAAGGATTGGGAAAGAACAGCTAACATTGAGTTGATAGACACAAATGGAAATATAGAGTTTAATCAAAAAGTAGGAGTTAAAATATTTGGTCAGTTTAGTGCTATGTTGCCTCAAAAATCATTTGCAATTTATGCGAGAAAGAAATATGGGAACAAAAAGATCAAAGCTAAAATTTTCCCAAATCTACCTTTTAAGAAATACAAATCAATTATTTTAAGAAACTCAGGGTCAGATTTTTGCAGCACACATTTTCGTGATGCAATGATGACAAGTTTGGTTAAAGACTTTAATATAGAGGTTCAAGATTACCGAACATGTGTAGTGTATCTTAACGGGAATTATTGGGGAATTTATCACATAAGAGAAAAAATTAACGAACACTATTTGAAACAACACACAGGTCTTGACAAGGACAGTTTATCCATTTTAAAATATAGAGGTCATTTACAGCATAATAAAAGACTGAACTATAAGAAAATGGTCAGATATATAACCAAAACCGATTTTTCGGTACAATCTAATATAGATTCCTTATCCAAGCTGATGGATATTGATAACTATATGGATTATAATATTGCTCAAGTATATTTTAACAATATTGATGCGGGTGGCAATATAAGGTTTTGGAGACCTATTAATAAAAACGGTAAATGGAGATGGATTTTGTTTGATACAGATTTTGGTTTTGGATTGAGAAAGGGAAATGAAGAGGATGAAAACACGGTTAAAGATTATCTAATAAAAAGCAATAGGAAATGGCCATATCCTTCTTGGTCAACATTGATTATCAGAAAATTGTTAGAAAACGACTCAATCAAGGAAGTGTATTTAAGAAAATTTACCCAACACCTTAACTATACTTTCGATTCAACTCATGTAAAAAACCATATTAATTCTTTTGCCGAGATGATGAAACCTGAGATTAAATACCACTTTAAGAAGTGGAGAAGATCTGAGAACATATGGAGTAAACAAGTTTCGAAAGTTATAAGATTTGGAAACAAAAGGCCAGACTATTTATATGGATTTTTGAAAGAATCTTTTGATAAAGACACAACTTATTTTATAAATGTTGGAGATTTGAAAAATGGCAAGCTTCATATTAATAATAGAAAGGTTAACGATGGTTTCACAGGCAGATATTTTTCGCAATTATCATATCCTGTAATTGCAATCCCTTCAATAGGATATAGTTTTTCTCATTGGAAACATGACACTACAATTAATCAGAACGAACTTGATTTAGAGTTAAACGCAAGTATTAAGTTAGAACCGTTATTCATAGAAAATAAGGAAAGCGATTTAAAAGGTTTGGTTTTTATTAATGAGATATGCAAGAAGGACAGTGTGTTGTCAGATTATATTGAAATTTATAATTCTTCTGATAGGGATGTTGATATTTCGGGATGGATATTGGTTAATGAGGAAGATGAAAAATTTGTGTTTCCAAACAACTCTAAGATGGAATCAAAAAATTTCATTACGGTTTTTAGAAAGAAAACTAAAGCGAATGAAAACTTAAGCGAAGCTTTCCATGGATTATTTAATTTAAAGAGCAAAACTAAGTTGAGAATTTATTCAAACGAGGAAGAATTAGTAGAGTCAATATCATTTAGTGAGATACAGTTTAAAAAGAAAGAAATTGCTGAGAAAATAAGTTCTTTATTTGAAAAAGGTTGGATAGCAAGTGACTCATCATCAGTTAATGAAGTAAATACTACACAAAAAACGATAGAAGGACAAAATAATATTACTCTTATAGGTTCTATTATCTTATTAGGATTATTACTTTTGGCAACATTCTTTTTTTACAAAAGAAAAAGAAGGCCCCGTGGCGCAACTGAATAGCGCATCAGATTTCGGCTCTGAGGGTTACAGGTTTGAATCCTGTCGGGGTCACGAAAAAAGCCAATCCGCTTAGGGTTGGCTTTTTTAATTCTAAAACTTAGTGTTTTCGGGGCTTTTTGATTTTGGAATAGGTTTGAACTTTTCTATAAGAAGTTTGAACTTACCGCTTTAGGTTCAACTAAAATGGCAGTTTTTCAAAAAAAGATATGAGTCTACCTTATTTTTTAGATTTAATTTAGAAGATATGCCAAAGTAACATT
>JBMYYT010000187.1:0-4796 GCA_049609665.1 Flavobacteriales bacterium
GTAAAGTAGCTGAAAACAAAGTAGAAATTTCAGCAGTTAAACCACCCATTGAAGGATTAGAGGTAAATAAAAACACCTTTACTATTGAACCCAATCAAGAATCGGTTTTCAAAACTTCTAAAGGATCAGAAGTTATTATTCCTGCCAATTCTGTTGTTTATGCAGACGGAAGTGAAGTAACAGAAAAAGTGGAAATACAGTTTAGCGAATTTCATAATATGGCTGAAATAGCACTCTCTGGAATTCCTATGGTTTATTATGATAATGGAGTAGCCACTAATTTTATCTCTGGGGGTATGTTCGACATAAAGGGGAAAGCTGTTTCTGGGAAAGAGGTGAAAGTAAAAGAGGGAGAAAACCTAACTATAAATTTAGCCTCCAACAAAGAAGGAGAGTTTGATTTATTCAGTTTAAATGAAACAACTGGCGAATGGACAATCTTAAACCAAGAAATAATCCAAAGCTCTATTGATACTGCTCCAAGTCTACCTGCAGTGCCCGAAAAACCAAGTGAAAATGATGTGATTTTGGATTTGAATATTTCAAAATTCAATGGGACTTATAGTTTTGAATCCAATATGTGGAAGGTGTTAGGGAATATTTCGGATAATAAAAAGAAGAGGATTAGAGAAACGGATTGGACCAAATACGAAATTGAAACGATTGACGAAAAAGGGTTAATTTATTCGGTTAAACTATCAAAAAAGAAGGAAGAACTCATCGTTCAAGCAACCCCAGTTCTTTCGCCTTCGGATAGAGATAAGTGTAAAGAAGGAGTGGCAAATGAAATTAAAAGCATGCAGAAAGACTTGGCGAGTAATTTTTACAAACCAAGAGTAGTAAGAAGAGTAAATATTGGAGGTTTTGGAACGGTAAATTGTGATGTGTTTGTAGTTACAGATCAAAATTTAACATGTGATTTGAAAGTGGAAGGAGTCAAAACAGAGGAAATTGATTTTGTTCAGTTTGATTATACTCAAGATATGATGGTAAGAGTATCCAATGGAAATTTACAATTCAAACCCGAATCAAAAAACCTGTTAGTAGGTTTATTGCCCGATGATAAAATCGCAGTTTTTACTCCTGACCAATACGAAAGTTTGAAAAAAATGGAGAAGGGCAGTACGGTGGAAGTGGAGCTAAAGAAAATGGATGTAACAATTGGTTCAGCTAATGATTTGCAAGAAATTATTATGAGCTATCTCTAAAATGAAAAAACTATTTTTCATAGGAATAGTGTTTTTATGGAGTTTCGCAAGCAGCTCTCAACAACATTTTACTTTCAAGAAAAAGGCTCAGTATGGGATAATTGACTCGACTGGAAAAGTTACCTTTTCCGCATCTCTCAGTTTTCTTGCACAAGCTAATTCGAACCGTTTTTTTGCCTATAAAGAGGGGGCTTGGAAATACATAGACCCAAGAGGAAATGAAATCCATGAGAATAGCCTAAGTGGTTTTCATGTGGTGAATGATAAAATTTCCATTGTAAAGGAAAATGGTTTTTGGAAAATCCTGAATACGGAAAGTGACAGCTTGTATAAGAATAAGTTTCTTGACATTGAAATCACGAAAGAAGTCGTTGCTGGCATTACTCTGGATTCGGTTTTTTATTTTTCACCCGAAGGGAAATTAATTTTAGGTTCAAACTCCAGACTTAAAATTAAACCTCGAAACAAAACAAATTCAGTTTATTTAAAAAACAGTAAAAAGCAAGGAATAATTCATCCCGAATCTGATACTATGATTTGGTTTGATAATCTTCAAATCACTCGTTTATATGATATTGGAACCATTGAAGATCAAAGATATTTGGTTTCAAAACAAGGTTTTTTAATGTCCAATTCTCCTATTTATAGAACCAAGAGGTATTGGGGTTTAGAAATAATCGAAACTTTAGAGTCTTCCTTTTTAATTTATGATAATCAAGAGATTACAAAATTGGAAGGAATAAAAGACGTAAAGTGGACTTGGAGTAAAAATTTGTTACAAATTACTGATACAGAAGATAATATTGGCGTATATGATTATAAGCTAAAACAACAAACAGTTTCAAACAAATACAAATCAATTAACTCATATTGGCGCTATAGGTTAGGTAAAGTAGATGAAACGAGTTACGAAATTTTAGATGAAGATTACTCCAAATTTGGCTCGTTTCAAGCGGATAATATTCAGCTGGCTACTCAAAATCTAATTTATTTTTATCGAAATAATAAAATGGGAATTTTCTCAATTCCACGAAATAGAGTGATAATTCCACCTAAATATGAGGCTGTTGAGTATGACGCTCTCAATAATTTTAGGTTTCATAATAACGGAAAAGTAGGAGTAATGTCCCCATCCGGAAGGATATTGGTGCCGAATAAGTATTTAAAAGTAGAGATTGAGAAAGAGAAAATAAAGGCTTATCCGAAGAAGAATAGCTTAGAAGTCTATTATTTAGAAAATGGAAAAGTAAAAGACAAATCTTCCTTTAATAATGTGGTTACGGGAACTATAAGGGTGAGAAGAAAAACGAATTATAAAACTTGGAAAACGGATAAGGAATACAAAACCAGAATTTTACCTGTTGTTTTTACCAGTAAATTCAATACAGCTGCTCATAAGGAAGAGGCTCGTCAAAAAGGGTGGTACAACAATGAAATTGACACCTCAAAGAAGGTGTATGTAATGAAATGGGGTTTTAAAGATTCGAATGATAAACCCAAACTTAAACCCAGTTCGGTAAGGGATGTTTTTCTTTTGGATTCCTCGCTGGCTGTGGTCTATACCATCCGTAAAGAATTGGTTGGAAGAAGTCCCGTTACTTATGAAGATAGAATCACCACTAAATTTTATGATACCAAAAAGTATAAATACAAACGAATAAGATTAAATACGGTTCTAAAGAAAGATTTAATTCAAAATAAATCCAAAGTTTTAGGTTTTTATAACAACCATTTTCATCTGGTGTCCCGAGAAAGACTTAAAATCATTGATACGTTGAATTATATTTCTCCCATTTTTAACCAAAACTTACATTTTGTAGCCAAAAGAGGCAAAACATTAAGATGTCTGGCAGATGATCCGTTAATGGCTACAAGTATTGTTGATTTAAATAATTGGCTTCAAGATTTTGATAGTATTTCTCCTTATAAATTTGAAGATTATAACTACAAATGGAAAGCCCGAACTAAGAAGGTGAATAGGAATTTCTTGAAAGTTAAAGATGCTAAATGGGGAGTATATGATACCAATTGGAATGAAGTAGTACCTCCTATTTATGATTTTATTTATCCCTATTCGGCAGGTGTTTTTATTGCTAAAAATGAAGAAAAAAAGGGATTGATTTCGTTGGACACTGTAGTTTTTCTTCTTGATAACGCGGAGTTAGAGAGGCTTCGCTCGGAGGATGACTCATTATTTATGTTTACTAAAGGAAATAGAGCTAATTACTTAATTAATGAAAAGGGCGAAATCCAAAAAGGGATTATGGGAGTTGTTGATTATAAACCTTTGGACGAAACAAGAATTGCAATACGGAAAAAATTAGGATGGTCTGTTCTTGATTATTCAACTCAAGCTGAGGTGATTTCTGAACAATATTCTCGGATTGATTTATTGCCCAATGGATATTTTCAACTCAAGAAAGGAAGAGAAATAGGATTGGCTAATTCAGATGGAAATGTTGTTTTTGAACTAAAAAAATACGAGGAGCTTGAACTAATAACTGAAAACTTTGCAAAGGCAAAGAACAAAAGAAAGTGGGGAGTCATAAATACTAATCAAGATACAGTTATTCCTTTTGAATTTGAACAAATTGTTGTTAATCAAGAGTATATAGTTGCAATTAAAAAGCAAAGTTTTCAAGTATTTGATAAAAAGTTGAATCCAATAGTGGATAAAGAGATGATTTTTCGAGGAATCAACAATCATTTAATTGCATTGGAGAAAAATGGAAAAACAAAAGTGTTTGATCTTAAAACCAATAAATATTTAAAGAAAAAGATACAAGGAAAGACATTTCTTGGTAAGAATTTTATAATTGCAAAAACCAACAGATATTTAATCAAACATTCTTTGGTTTCAACTTACAATATTGATACATTGAGCGATTGGAATGATATTGAATCGCTTTCAACAAATCTATATTTGGCAAAAAATGTAGATGATAAAAAATGGCACATTGTGGATTCAAATTTTAAGACAATCTCTAATCAAGGATTCCGAAGATTGAAAAAAATTGACGAACGATTCTACACTTATTTTTACAAAGGCAATGTTCAGATTTTTGATAAAGAAAAAGAACAAATCATAAAGGTTAATTATCCAGCAATAGGAGTAATGTCATATAATCGAGGGCTATTCTTGTGCATGGATAGAAACCGAAAGTATTTCTATTTGGATACCAATGGAAATCAATTATTGGAAAATAGATTTGACAATGCGAGTAGATTCTTTGATGATATTGCAGTAACTAATTCACGGGGTAAATTCAATTTCATAAATAGGGAAGGAGTGCTTATCAATTCGTTTTGGCATTACGGAAAAATTGAATCTATTAATGCTTCCTTATACCGAGCACAAAGCTATAATTTGTATGGAATCGTGGATAACAAAGGAAATATTTTGATTCCCAACGAATATCAATTATTGAAATTAATAGGGAATCATTGGGTGCAAGCTTTTAAGGATAATACAATCACATACTACAACCTTAAAACAAGGAAGTGGTTAGTGAAATAACAATGATTTAATTTATCTTTATTTTAATGAAAAAATCAACCAAGATATTATTATCAATTCCTTCAATCGTT
>JBMYYT010000188.1:0-4724 GCA_049609665.1 Flavobacteriales bacterium
GCAACCTGATTTTGAATTTATGGAGAATTTTATAAAGAGTTTACCTTATTCTAAATCGCTTTAGCCAACGCTAAAAAGCCATACACATTTGCAATTCGCTACAGCCAACGCTACGCCAAAAATTGCAAAAGAGTATGTCTTTGCCAACGCTGAAAACCAAGCTGAACGGAATAAAGCCAGTGGGTAACAACGTATATAAAAAATAGCGGTTTAGGTGCTAAATCGAAATGAATTTTATAAATTTAAGGTCTGTGTTTAACCGAAAAGTTAGTGCAAAAAATCCGCTACTTTTCATATACAAGACCGCGCTAGCAACAAGCTGAAAAATGAAAATCGAGAAAAGTATACAAACAGATTCGAAGAAGTTAACGGAATTAACAATTCGTTCTAAATCTCATTGGGATTATTGTATGCAACAAATTGAAAAATGGAGAGATGATTTAACGGTGTCAGAAGATTATATTATTGAAAAAGAAGTGTATAAATTGATTGATTCTAAAGATAAAATAATTGGATATTATTCATTCTTCAAAATTGATGAAGTAAACGTAAAATTAGAGAACCTATTTGTTGAACCAAAGTTTATTGGGTATGGCTATGGAAAAATGCTAATGAATGATTTTATTGAGCGGATTAGAAAAACAAGAACCGAAAAAATCATATTAGATTCTGACCCAAATGCTGAAAATTTCTATGCGAAAAATGGATTTAAAGTGGTTGGAAAGCTTAAAACCTCAATTGAGGGTAGATTTCTGCCGATTATGGAGCTAAAAATATGAAATTTAGAAAAGCAACAAAAAATGATATTCCTGCAATAATAAAAATGATTGCAGATGATGTTCTTGGTAAAACCTGAGAAAATTTTCAAATCCCACTACCTGTTGAATATTTCAAAGCTTTTGAACAAATATTGTATTTTAATTCCTAAACAATGAGCCACCTAAAATGAAACCACGAATTGGCATTATATTATTAGTAATTCTTCCAAACATCTTATTGGGCCAGAACTACTTGGATTATTACCAAGGAATAAATAACGGACGAGTCTTAGCAGGAAATAATCAGGTTGAAAAAAGTATAACAAGCTATTATTCAACGTTTGAAAAATTTGATTTTGTTTATGCAAGAGATTGCTATAATGCTATTGAACTTTCTGCTTTTTCAATGGATACATCAAAACTTGATTATTTCATAAAAAGAGGAATCAAACAAGGATTAGAATGGAACAGTATTCTCAAAATCAAGAATATGAGTAAGTTTAAAAACTCGTCATTTTTGAATAAAATCTTTAAAGAAAAAGACAGCCTCGAAAATCTATATTCAAAATCTATTAATTGGGAGATAAGAAACGAGATTATTGAGATGTTTAAGGAAGATCAGAAGATGAGAGAAAAGTGCTACAATGCAGTTCTAATTAAGAGAATAAAAATAAGTCGTGATTGGGAGAAATTAAACAAAAAGCAAGTTGAAAGATTAATAGAAATCACCCTGAAACATGGGTTTCCTGGAGAGAAATTAATCGGAATTGATAAAAACGAAATGCATCCCAAAATAATCAGTGAAAACATTTCTGCTGGAATGCCGGTAGTAATTTTTATTCATCACTATAGTAAGCCCAACAAGAGTTATAGTAGTTTACTGTTGGAACAAATTAAATTGGGGAATTTATACAACGAACATTTTGCTGCAATTTCTGACTTTGAGGCAAAATTTGACCGAAATAAACATGAAAACTTCGGGTATTTGGCTTTTAAACAGTTTCCGAAAAAAATCAACCATAAGAAGATTAATAAAAAGAGAGAGAGTATAGGATTACTATCCACAAATCAATTTCAAGCAATAAATTCAACTAAACTGATTACAAAGTTCTGGAACAGATTGTATTAACAAATACCTTTAATACCTTAGTTTAACTTTTACCACTTTATTAACTTAGTCTTAAATTTTCACATCTCTCGTAGATTGAGATATTTTTTGCTATTTTTAATCTATCCATTAAGGTTTAAGATGAAAAACACTTTTTTATTTTTATTTATAGTGTTTCAATGTTATGTTGTTCAAAGCCAATCTTGCGACCCAGACTCTCTGCAAACCATTATTACCAGAGCCAGTCAAACAGATCCAAATATAAGCTGGGAACTGAAACAACATTATTCATTTTATAATCCAACTTGTATTTCAAGAAACACTTTACTGATTCACCTTGGAGGTTCTTTTGGAAAACCCAGTAACTACCTTATCTTTCCTGAACTGGCAGCTAACAATGGGTTTCATGTGATTAACCTTCACTATCCAAATGGAACTGCTGCTAAAACTGCTTGCGGAACAAGTAACGACACGAATTGTTTTGGAAAATTTAGAAAAGAAATTATTGAAGGAATTGATTTTAGTACCAAAGTCTCCGTAGATTCTAACAATTGCATAAATAACCGAGTAATTAAACTTCTCCAATACCTTCATTCCAATTATCCTACACAAAACTGGAATTCATTTTACACAGGAAACACAGTTAATTGGAATAAAGTAATCGTTTCGGGTCACTCACAAGGTGGCGGACATGCAGCCTTTATTGGAGTATCAAAACCATTAAAAAGAGTCATTATGTTTGCTTCGCCAAATGATTATAACAGCACTTTGAACATCCCTGCTCTGTGGACAACAAACACCAAACTCACCGCTGATTCTTTGTATTATGGATTTGTTCATTTGAATGATGAAGTTGTTAATTCTTCTGAGCAGTTCCAGATTTGGAGTAATTTGGGAATGCCTACTTATGGAGATACTACAAATGTGGATGCAAGTCCTTTCCCCTACTCGAATTCCCGACAGCTTTATACACAAGTATCTAATTCTGCTGCCTCCAATCACAGTATCATGATTTTAGATTCGGATGTTCCTGTTGTTGGTGGCAAACCAATTTTTGAAACCGAATGGAAGTATCTGTTGGGAATCAATAATGCTACTTCTATTCAAGAAAACAAAAACAATTTCAAATTTAATATCTATCCAAATCCAACTCAAAATCAACTCATTATAGACTCTGATTTCGAGTATAACAATCTTATAGTTCAATCGGTTTCGGGAGCGGTTGTTTACTCTCAAGCTAATTCAAATTCAATAATAAATATTGAAAATTTAAAACCTGGAGTTTATTACTTGACCTTGATAAATAACGATAAAAGAAGTACAAAGAAATTTATAAAACTCAGTAAATGAAAACAATAGGAATCGAATTAAGTAATAAAAAAGTGATTTGTGTTGTACTCGCTAAGCAGGAAGATCAAAGTTATGTTAACCTCACAGGAAAACAAAAAACCTTTGAATTGAATGACGATAGAAATGGAGAAGAACTGAGTGCTTTTATGCACAAAATTCACTCCCACTTTGACTCAATAAATCCTGATAAAATAGGAATTGTAACTCGTCAAACAAAAGGAAAATTCGCAGCTTCTCCCATTTCATTTAAGATTGAAGGATTAATTCAACTTTACAAAAGCACAGATATTGATTTTGTTACTCCACAAGCTCTTACAGCCTTTTTCAAAAAGAATGAATTACCCTTGGAATTGGATCACAAATACCAAGAAAAAGCAATGAAGATGGCGGTGTTTCTTACTAAAGATTGAATTGTCAAACATCCAATTTTACCTTACATTTAAATAAAATAAAAAATATGATCTCAAAAAAACTATTTCTACTCTTATTATTTCCAATATTTTCATGTTCAAGTAGTCGCTATGATACAAGCACTCCAGAGAAATTTGTAGAATCAATGGGGTTAATTGGTCAACAACCTAAATCCGAAAATCCACTTCCATTTTTTTACGAAAAGGAATCTGCAATTTCAATTACTAAATTTGATGAAATGGGAGGTAAATGTCTTGATTCATGGAACAAAATGAGAGGTTTAATCGCTGAGAAA
Source organism: Flavobacteriales bacterium (assembly GCA_049609665.1). Taxonomy (GTDB): domain Bacteria; phylum Bacteroidota; class Bacteroidia; order Flavobacteriales_D; family CAJJDF01; genus CAJJDF01. The sequence continues at coordinate 3,923 of JBMYYT010000188.1, forward strand.
TTTCCAAATAATATTAAATCAAATCAAGAAGGAAGATTAAAGATTGTACTGGATGCCTATGCCAAAATGAAAACCAGAACTTTATCATTTAGTGCCACTCAAATAGGTCCGCAGCTCAAAGAACGCAAACCTTCTGATTACGAATTTGTTTCTTGCACTGAACCGAACGAAAATGGAGTTTGTCAAATAACCGTTAAGATGATGGGGAATGCTAAAACCATTCCTATTAAAAAATCTGCGGATGGATATCGATTGTTTTTGGAACCAGATGTATTGAAAAATATGGACGAAACAGTTGAAAAAATTAAAGGACTTGAAAAAGTATTTGCTGATGCAAATCAACTGTTGGAAACCGGAAAAATAACAGAAGAAAACTTTGAAGTAAAAATGCAGGAAGTTTATACAAACTATCAAAATGCACTGGATTAAAGATTGGTTTATCCACGAAAATTAGTAACTCAATAATTCTTTTACCTTTGTCACTCGCTTCGCAGTAGCCGTGCAGCTGCGTTTACATTAATAATGCAATTACTTTTTAATTTACCTTTTCAAATTCACTATGGCTGGAAAAAACAAAAAGGAATCCCGATTACATGCTAAAAGCAGGTTTCATGGCAGGTATAATCTTAAAAAACTGCAGGAAGCTTGCCCAGACTTAAGTGAGTTCGTATTTGTGAATGAGTACGATTCTGAAACGATTAATTTTCATGATCCTAAAGCGGTAAAAATGTTGAATAAAGCATTATTGGCCTACCACTACAACATAAAAACCTGGGGTATTCCAGAAAACTATCTCTGTCCC
>JBMYYT010000189.1:0-4718 GCA_049609665.1 Flavobacteriales bacterium
TAGAGTCCGAGATATTTGATTTTCCCGATTCGAAACTAAAATTATCTAAAATATAGGAGTTTCCAACTTCAATTTTAGAGGAATTAATTGATTTTAAGTATAACAGTTTATCTTCATAAGCCGATTCATCTACCAAACTACTTGATCCAAAATCTCTTTTCTTCAATATTTTTACTTCAATCCTACGGTTGTTTGCTCTTCCCGATTTGTATTTGTTGCTAAAGGCTGGATAAGATGAACCATAACCTTTATAAGTTAATTGTTCCGTATTGATTCCTTTTGAAATTAGATGGTCGTAAACAAATTTCGCTCTTTTCGAAGAAAGGATTTTGTTTTTGGCTTCTGAACCAGAACGATCAGTATGTCCACCGATCTCAACTTTCATTTCAGGATATTTTTCTAAAGCTTCCAATAAATAATTCAAGTCTTTGTTCTGAGAAGCATTTGAAATAGCAGTTTTGCCTGGTCCAAATTTTACTTCATACAAAATCAAACTATAATTCAATGGTATGGCTTCAGGAACAATTACCAAATGTTCTATTTCAAGATGAATTTTGGAACTGTCAATAACAGTTGGCATTGGTGGGCAAATAGAATTTCCTAATTCATCCGTGATTTTGAATTCTTCAATAGGTTCAAAATCGTTTATTTGACTACGAATGGAACGGTATCTTGGGCTCAGATTAGCGCCATCTGTAGCAATATCCCAATAGCTTGTTGCTTGTAAATCAGTGTATCCACAAAATTGTTTTAATAAAATAGCAGAAATATATCCTGATGCGTGCCAGCCATTCCAGCAGTGTAAATATACTGGGCCTACAGAATCATATTTGATGCTTTCGTAAGTCATTTTTACCATCTCACGAATGTGATTGGGGTCAAAATAATCCAATTGGACATAGCTCAAATTATTAGATTTTCCATTCACACAATTGCATCCAGTGATGTCAATAATTGAATCGGCATTTTTTTGGTAGAGATACACGGATTTTGAAAACCCTTCTTGACATAAATTCAAAACTCCATCATCTGGCAATGGATTTTGGTTTTTTCTTTTGTTGAATTTATGATAGTAATTATTTCCTCCTCCTCGATAAGCAACTCCATGTAAAATCGGTCGCATGTTACGAGTTCCGTATAAATCTTCAAATTTATTTCCGTAGTTATCCGTTATTTTATGAAGTAAGTCAGTTTCGTTATACCTCGTTTTATAAAAGTTGGGCGAAAGTGAGTCAGTTAATTTATTGACTTTTGTGCTGTCTGCCGAAGATTTAGATCCATATGCAATTTGACTAAAAGATTGATTGACAAACAAAAAAAGGATAAATAAAACAGGGAAATAAATCTTCATAAAATGGGTTTCTTTCATAACCGTTCAAATATAAAAGTTATTGTGAGAGAATGTCAATTTACTCAAAAGCTTTTTTAACATCTTTATAAATATCTCCTAAAAATAGTTTTGCTCCAACAGTATAAGTTGGAGTCAAAAAAGGTTGGTTGAGCTGTCGATTTCCAGCTAATATCATTCTTACTCCAACTCCGCCACTAACACCAAAATAACGGAAAAATCTAAAAGTAACTTTCATTCCTGGTTCGTAAAGCATTACAAATTGTTTCTCAAATATTTTTTTGTCTTCGGTCTGGTATCGCGAGTTTCCAAAACCTAAATAGATTGGAATTGTAACTTCAATATTATTTTTCTCCAAAAAAGAATATTCGACAAATGGAGTGATGTACCTCAATTTGAATTTTGCAGTATCTTCCGTGTTGTAGATTTTTTGGAAGTCAGATACCAACCAATTATAACCAATTGCCAAAGTAAACTGTCTGTTGAAAGTCACTCCCAATGAAATATCTCTTACTTGAATTCTTTGGTTGGAGAAAAAAGCATTTCTTGTTCCATAATTTGCGTAAAGTTTAGGCTTGTGTTTTAAACTAACTCTTATGGAGTCAAACATCTGGCTATTCCCAAAAGTCGGAAGTAGAAATAGGATTATGTAAATAGTTTTTTTGATGGGGTAAAGTTAGTTTTAAACCGAATATTGAAAAAGGATTTGTATTTTTCTTATTCAATGAACTTTGTTGATATACAAAACAGGATAGTTTAACCACAGAGTCCACAAAGTATATAAACTAAGTTCATAGAGAGTTCAGTGAATATTCTTTGAGTTCTTAGTGCCTTCTCAGTGTTCTATGGGGTTTGTTTTGAGCTTTTTACACCCTCAATTCCACATTCGGATCCCAAAATACTTCTTTAAAATTCACAATTTTATCATCTTTTACTTGAATCCCTTCCTTTTCCAGAAGTTGTTGCATTTTTTCAGGTGGATTAAAATGAGCTTTCCCAGTTAATAAACCAATCCTATTTACAACTCTATGTGCTGGAACATATTTTTTTTGCGAATGAGAAGCATTCATTGCCCAACCCACCATCCGAGAAGAACGGGGAGTGCTCAATGCTTTGGCAATTGAACCATAATTGGTTACTCTTCCTTCAGGAATGTGACGCACAATCTCAAATACCGCTTGGAAGAAATCTTTATGTTTGTCTGGGATGGAGGTCATTTTTTTGGCTGCTTTTTTCTATAGGAAACATATGCTAATTCCATGGGAATCACAGTGCATCCAACTATAAGGGAAGTAAAAACAAAGTTTGAAATTAATCTGGTTTTATTATCCCAGGTTATGATATCTGGGTCACCAAAATTATCAGATACGTAACCGAAGGAAATTGCACTTGATGAAATGAACAAAAATATTGACATAAATAGAAGTAGAAATATTTTCTCAAAAAAAATGATTTCAAGCTCGCGAAGATATAGAAGTACGCCAAAAATTATTAAAATGCCAGCAGAGATTAATGAGGTAAACTCAGGATTAACTTTTTTTATTGGGAATGGTACAAATATTATCCAAACTGTCCATGGAACGATCAGTAATAATATTTTTTTCCACCATTTCATTTTTAAAGATATAAAATGAAAAAGTCATTCCGAATTTATTTCGGAATCTTTATTCATTGATATATTATAAATTTGTCATTCCAAACTTGATTTGGAATCTAATATTGGACTGAGAATAGTTTTTTTAAGTCAGACTTTATTCTAAAATAGAATTTTGTTTAAAATTTGAGATCAGTTATGTGAAACTTTAGATTCCAAATCAAGTTTGGAATGACATGAATATTACGGTTTGCATTCAGTAAGTTGGGCTTCGAGACATTTTTCCTGCAGAAAAACCCTCAGCCCGCAAATTATTCCAATCCTGAACCCTGAGTGATTTTAACTTGTTAAAATTGTATCGAAGGGTGACTTAACGTAACATCCCCAGTGCTCTATTCAATCCATTTACCAACACATCCACTTCTTCAAGAGTATTATAAAAACTAAATGAAGCACGAGTAGTTCCTGGAATTTCGAAGAAATCCATCAAGGGTTGGGTGCAATGATGACCTGTTCTCACTGCTATACCTAATTTGTCAACTATAGTTCCTAAATCAAAAGGATGAACTCCGTCCACTACAAAAGAAATAACACAGGTTTTGTTTTTGGCTTCACCGATAATTTTTAAACCTTCAATTTTCTTTAATTCTTGAGTAGCGTATTCGAGTAATTCTTTTTCTTGTCTTTCAATAAACTCAAAGCTAACTGAGTGAACATAATCAATAGCTGCTCCTAAACCAATTCCTCCAGCAATATTGGGTGTTCCAGCTTCAAATTTATGAGGTAATTCGTTGTAAGTAGTCTTTTCGAAAGTTACCGTTTTTATCATGTCACCACCTCCTTGATAGGGTGGGAGTGAATTCAAAATTTCTTCTTTTCCGTATAAAATTCCTACGCCAGTAGGACCAAATAATTTATGTGTAGAAAACACAAAGAAATCGGCATCCATTTCTTGCACATCTAATTTTCCATGAGTTACTGCTTGTGCTCCATCCACTAAAGTCAAAGCTCCATGTTCATGAGCAGTTTTTATGATTTCTTCAGTTGGATTAATTGTTCCAAGCGAATTAGAGGTGTGAGTAAAAGCAACTAATTTGGTGTTGGAGGAGATCTTTTTTTTGTATTCATCCATCAATAATTCCCCTTTTTTATTGATCGGAATTACTTTGAGTTTAGCTCCAGTTTCTTCGCATAACATTTGCCAAGGCACAATATTGGAGTGATGCTCCATAGCTGTGATGATAATTTCATCTCCAGGTTTTATAGAAGTTCTCAAACTACTCGCTACCATATTGATACCTCCGGTAGTCCCCGAAGTAAAAATAATTTCGTGAGAATGCTTTGCATTCAAAAAGCATTGGACTTTTACTCTCGCTTGCTCATAAGCATCAGTTGCTTCTTGGCTTAACGTATGAACTCCTCTATGAATGTTACTGTTTTCGTTTTCGTAATAAAGGTTAATTGCATCTATTACAACTTGAGGTTTTTGAGTAGTAGCTCCATTATCCAAATACACCAAAGGTTTTCCATTTACTTCTCTGGATAGTATAGGGAAATCTGCTCGTATTTGGTTTATTGTTTTCATTGAATTTCTAAAGTCGGACTTCGAGACATTTTTATTCTTCGTTTCACTTCAAATAAAAACCCTCAGCCCTCGGTTTGCAATTATCAATTATCAATTATCAATTATCAATTGAAATTTACTCCATCCCATACATTTCCAAAACAGCTTCTTTAAGCTCTGGAATTTCAATTTTCTCCACTACTTCTCCTAAA
>JBMYYT010000190.1:0-4358 GCA_049609665.1 Flavobacteriales bacterium
ATAAATCTATTCGATTGTCTAAACACTAAAATTAAAGCACTCTCTATTTGAACAATCTTTCATCAAACAGTTGCCATTTTCTCTTCTTAAATTTGTATATTTTATAAAATCTTTTTCTGGTCGTATCGGTTCGGTAAGTTTCGTATACAACGAGTTTTCTTCTGGAAACACACCTTCCTGAAATATTTACTGTGGTTTTATTATCAGTAAAGCAGCTAATGGAATCCTCTCTAAAGTTACTACAGGATGAGTCTATGAGTTCTTTAATTTCTCCTCGATAGAAGAGCATTGGTTTATCAATTTGATTTTCAATTAATTTAATGAAATTAGTATCCTCCTCAATCGGAGCATAAAGAGCTATCATTTCAGCATAAGTTGAATTTGCACATCTAAAAACCCAAGAATCAAAAACAACAGTGTCTCTTAAAATTAAATCATTCTTAATATTTGCAACTATCAGATTTTCCAGCTCAGCTTTATTTTTCAACTTATTAGGCGTAACACAACTAAGAAGAAAAATTCCAAAAATTAGAATAAGCATTGTTTTCGAGAAAAACCTCATATATAGAAAGGTACGAAAAATCTATCTCATTCTCATTTTAGTAGCTTCAGATATTTTAGGTGAGTATTTAACGATCTTCTTATCATAACGTTTAGCTATGTCATTTATCATTTCAATAGCCTCTTGTTTGGTGTAAAATCCTCCAACTTTAATTCTATTTCTGTGAGTTGAATTAAGTAAAACTACTGAATAGACTTTTAATCTTTCAGTAATTTTGCTGGTTGACCTCCCATAAGTCATTCTTGAATAACTACGTATGAGTAATGCTAAATACGGATATCGAATTAACTTATCCGATTCTATAGATTTAATATTTACTAAATCCTTTTTTCTTGGGTCTCTAAAATCAGAAGTGTTAATTAAAGAAGCAATCAAATAAACTCCCACAAAAACTCCCAGTATGACCAATACCGAAACCACTTAATCCAACTTCAACACCGCCATAAATGCAGACTGAGGAACTTCTACATTCCCAACTTGCCTCATTCTCTTCTTTCCTTTTTTCTGCTTCTCAAGGAGTTTACGTTTACGAGAAATATCTCCTCCGTAACATTTTGCTGTTACATCTTTACGTACTGCTTTCACAGTTTCTCTCGAAATAATTTTGGCTCCAATTGCCGCTTGTATCGCAATGTCAAATTGCTGCCTTGGGATTAATTCACGCAATTTAGCACAAATTCTCTTTCCTAAATCATACGCGTTATCTTGGTGAACCAAAGCAGATAATGCATCTACCGGATCACCGTTTAACAGAATATCAAGCTTAATTAATTTAGATTGCTTAAATCCAATTGGGAAATAATCAAATGACGCATAACCTTTGGAAATAGACTTTAGTTTGTCATAAAAATCAAACACAATCTCAGCCATTGGAACTTCAAAAGAGAGCTCTACCCTATCCGATGTTAAATACACTTGGTTAGTTAGCATCCCTCTTTTCTCGATACATAAGTTCATAATGGAACCTACAAAATCAGACTTTGTAATAATTTGAGCTTTGATAAAAGGCTCTTCAATGAAATCAATTTTGGAAGGATCCGGTAAATCGGAAGGGTTATTCAATTCTAATAATTCATTATCCTTTTTCAAATAAGCTTTGTAAGATACGTTAGGAACAGTAGTAATCACAGTCATATCAAACTCACGTTCCAATCTTTCCTGGATAATTTCCATGTGCAACATTCCCAAGAATCCACATCTAAAACCAAAACCAAGTGCTGCCGAACTTTCTGGTGCAAATACTAAGGAAGCGTCATTCAATTGCAGACGTTCCATGGCATCACGCAACTCTTCATACTCATCCGTATCTACTGGATAAATCCCTGCAAAAACCATAGGTTTTACATCCTCAAATCCTTGAACTGCTTCCGTAGTTGGGTTATTAACTGTTGTAATTGTATCTCCTACTTTTACTTCTTTTGCTTCCTTAATTCCAGAAATGATATACCCTACATCTCCTGCAGAAACTTGTTTTTTTGGATCCAAGTCCAGTTTCAAATTTCCAATTTCATCTGCAAAATATTCTTTTTCGGTGTTAATGAATTTTACTTTCTCTCCTTTATTTAGTTTTCCATTCAACACTCGGTAGTAAGCAATAATCCCTCGGTAAGAATTAAATACCGAATCAAAAACCATCGCTTGAAACGGAGCATTAGGATCTCCAACAGGAGCTGGGACTCTTGCAACAACTGCTTTCAAAATATCTTCTACTCCTAATCCTGTTTTACCACTTGCTGGAATAATATCGTCTTGAGAACAACCAATTAATTCAATTATTTGGTCCGAAACTTCTTCTGGCATGGCTCCTGGCAAATCCATTTTATTCAAAATTGGAATGATTTCTAAATCATGTTCAAGAGCCAAATATAAATTGGAAATAGTTTGAGCTTCAATTCCCTGCGATGCATCCACAATCAATAACGCACCTTCACAAGCAGCAATAGAACGAGAAACTTCGTAAGAAAAATCTACATGACCAGGAGTGTCAATCAAGTTCAACACATAATCCTCGCCATTTTGTTTGTAATTCATCTGAATAGCATGCGACTTTATCGTAATCCCACGTTCTCTCTCCAAATCCATATCGTCCAAGGCCTGATTTTGCATTTCTCTATCACTAATCGTTCCCGTTGTTTGCAATAATCTATCTGCAAGGGTGCTTTTCCCATGGTCAATATGGGCAATGATGCAGAAGTTTCTAATGTTTTTCATAAATTTTATTCAGCTGTAATAGCTTCAAAATTACAAATTAACTTCCACTAAAAGGTAGGTTTAACCTAATTTGTGGAATGGATTGTCATATTTTTATTTACAAGCTACAAATCGTGGATTTTTGCTAAAGTTTTAGTTACATTTGCGTATTATTTAGAACGTTTAAAAATAACTACTTAGAAGAGAATGATTTCAATTAAAAATTTACACGCATCTATTGAGGGAAAAAGCATCCTTAACGGAATAAATTTAGAGGTAAAAGCTGGAGAAGTTCATGCGATTATGGGACCTAATGGTTCCGGAAAGAGCACGCTTTCTTCTGTATTAGCTGGAAACGAAGACTATGAAATTACTGAGGGCTCAGTAGATTTTATGGGAGAAGATTTATTAGAATTTTCAACTGAGGAACGAGCAAGAATGGGAATTTTCTTGGCTTTTCAATATCCCATTGAAATTCCTGGAGTAAGTAATATGAACTTTCTGAGAACGGCAATAAACGAGACAAGAGAAGCGAAAGGAGAAGAACCCATTGCTGCAAAAGAATTTTTGGCTAAAGTGAAAGAAAAATCTGCTTTGGTCGAGTTGGATAATTCTTTATTAAAAAGATATGTAAACGAAGGATTTAGTGGGGGAGAGAAAAAGAGAAACGAAATTTTTCAAATGGCGATGTTAGAACCAAAATTAGCTATCTTGGATGAAACTGATTCTGGATTAGACATTGATGCTCTTAAAATTGTTTCGCATGGTGTAAATACTCTGAAAAATAAAGACAATGCAACGGTTGTAATTACTCACTATCAAAGATTGCTTGACTATATCGTTCCTGATTTTGTACATGTATTATACAAAGGAAAAATCGTGAAATCTGGAACTAAAGAATTGGCTTTGGAATTGGAAGAAAAAGGATACGATTGGATAAAAGAAGAGGTAAACGCATAACAATTTTCTCAAGCAAATACAATGAGCGCAACACTTACCACAAATAAAGTAAAAGAATTTGTTAGTCATATCGCTAACAACGAGTTAGATGTTTGGAATGAAGTTAAATCTATTCGTAAATCGGGACTCGAAGCTCTTGAAAATCTTGATTTTCCAACCACTAAAAACGAATATTGGAAATACTCAAGAACCAACCGAATTTCCAAACACGCCTATCATTTTAGCAAGCTAAGCGAAATCAAAAGCGATTTGTCAGAGGTTAGAATTGATGGACTCGACACTTATGAAATAGTCATGGTCAATGGTTTTTTTAATAAAGAACTTTCGACTTTGCCAAGTAACGATTTGTTGGAAATAAAGTGTTTTAAAGATTGTTCTACTGGAGAATTAATTGAGTATTTTTCGAAAAACTTAGATACTATTTCTAACATTTTTTCGGCCTTAAACACGGCTTATTTTACAGATGGAATTAAAATTGAGGCAAAAGGGGTAGTTGACAAACCAGTTCATTTGATACATTATTCAGAAGGAGAGAAAGTTATTTCTCAACCAAGAAATATATTTATCACTAAAAAACACGCACAGCTTTCTATTATAAAAAGTTCGATAAACAAAAATACTTCTGACTTTTTCTACAACTCAGTTA
>JBMYYT010000190.1:4368-4696 GCA_049609665.1 Flavobacteriales bacterium
TTTATTGGAGAAAACAGTAAAATGAATTATTATGTAATTCAGAACTACGAACCTGGGATGAATGTAATTAGCACAAACATCGCAACTCAAGAAAGAAACTCCACTTTTTCGGCCTATAACTACACCCTTAAGGGAGATTGGATAAGAAACAATACTAACGTATTTGTGAAAGGCGAAAATTGTGAAAGCAACTTATTCGGGGCTTATCAACCCACTGGAAAAGAACATATTGACAATCACACTATAATGGATCATATAATGCCAAATTGCGAAAGCAATGAGCATTACAAAGGAACAGTAGCCGATAAAGCAACTGGTGTTTTTAATG
>JBMYYT010000191.1:0-4668 GCA_049609665.1 Flavobacteriales bacterium
CATCTGGAGTTACATATTGTGCTCGATGTATTCCTTCGAAAGAATCAAATCCTCCTGCAATGGCAAGGCTTTCCAGTGTTCGTTTATTCGCAGATCTCAGGTCGATTTTTGAGGTTAAATCAAAGATAGAAGAGAATTTTCCATGCTCTTTTCTGGTATTAATGATAGATTCAACCGCTCCTTCTCCCACACCTTTAATTGCTCCCATTCCAAATCGAATTGCTCCTTCATCGTTTACTGCAAATTTAAAATACGATTCGTTCACATCGGGCCCTAATACTTCAATTCCCATTCGTTTACATTCTTCCATAAAAAACGTAACCGATTTAATGTCGTTCATGTTATTCGAAAGTACCGAAGCCATATATTCGGCAGGGTAGTGGGCTTTGAGATAAGCTGTCTGAAAAGCCACCCAGGCATAACACGTTGAGTGTGATTTATTAAAAGCGTAAGCAGCAAAAGCCTCCCAATCTTTCCACACTTTTTTTAGAGCTTCTTCCTCATGACCGTTTGATTTTCCACCTTCAATAAACTTTGGTTTCAATTTTTGCAGCATAGCAAAAATCTTCTTTCCCATCGCTTTTCTCAGCATGTCGGCTTCACCCTTTGTGAAATTTGCCAATTTCTGAGAAAGCAACATCACTTGCTCCTGATAGACAGTAATTCCGTAGGTTTCAGCTAAATATTCTTCACTGGCAGCAATGTCATAAATGATATCTTCTTCCCCATTTTTTCTACGAACAAAACTTGGTATGTATTCCAAAGGTCCAGGACGATAGAGTGCATTCATGGCAATTAAATCATCAAAAACTGTAGGTTTCAGGTCTTTCAAATATTTCTGCATTCCGGCTGATTCATATTGGAAAACTCCTACTGTTTCTCCTCTCTGGAATAATTCGTAGGTTTTTTCATCTTCCAAATCAAATGCCTCTGGATCTAAATCAATATTGTGTTTGGCTTTCACAATTTTGACCGTGTCTTTGATTAGAGTCAAGGTTTTTAATCCCAAAAAATCCATTTTCAATAATCCAGCATCTTCTACTACCGAGTTGTCAAACTGGGTCACATACATGTCTGAATCTTTGGCAGTTGCCACAGGGACATAATTGGTTATATCTCCAGGAGTTATGATCACCCCACAGGCATGAGTTCCAGTATTTCGCACGGAACCTTCCAATACAATAGCTTGATTAATGACTTCAGCTTCAGGAGTATTTCCTTTCGCAATGGCTTTCAATTCCATTGCCATGTCCATGTCTTCTTTTCTTCCCAATTTTTTGGCGAGAGCTTTTTCCTCCATTCCAAAAATCTTATTCAACTTAGTGTTCGGAATCAAATTGGCTAATCTGCCAGCTTCATTCAGAGGTAAATCCAAAGCTCGGGCAGTATCTCTAATGCTTGATTTTGCTGCCATTGTTCCGTAAGTGATAATCTGTGCTACTTGTTGTGAACCGTATTTGTCGATTACCCAATCAATCACTCTTCCTCTTCCTTCGTCATCAAAATCTATATCAATATCAGGCATCGAAACCCTGTCAGGATTCAAGAAACGCTCAAAAAGTAGGTTGTACTTTAATGGATCAATATTCGTGATTTTCAAACAATAAGCCACTACCGAACCCGCAGCCGAACCTCTACCTGGACCCACAGAAACTCCCATGTCACGAGCGGCTTGAATAAAATCTTGAACAATCAAAAAGTAACCTGGATATCCAGTATTCGCGATAATTTTTAATTCAAAATCTATCCGCTCAGTTTGTTCTTCTGTTAATTCATTCCCATAACGAAGTTTTGCTCCCTCGTAGGTTAAATGTCTTAAATAATTATTTTCTCCTCTATTCCCTCCATCTTCTTCATCTTGAGCGTCTTTAAACTCTTCTGGAATATCAAACTTGGGAAGTAATACATCTCTTTCAAGTGTAAAAGCTTCTATTTTATCTACAATTTCTTGAGTGTTTGAAATTGCTTCGGGTACATCCTTGAATAGCTCAATCATTTGAGCTTGAGACTTGAAATAGAACTCATCGTTAGGCATTCCGAAGCGGAAATCTCTTCCTCTTCCAATTGGTGTAGCTTTCTTTTCTCCATCACGGATACAAAGCAATACATCATGGGCTTCTGCCTGATTCTGAGCGATATAGAATGTGTTGTTGGCTGCCACCAATTTCACTTGGTGTTTTTTGGCCAATTCAATTAATATCGCATTAGCATGATTTTCTTCTTCTTCGCCATGGCGAACTAATTCGATGTAAAAATCATCTCCAAATTGCTCTTTCCACCAAATCAGGGCTTCTTCTGCTTGTTTTTCCCCTACATTCAGAATCAAATTAGCTAATTCTCCTCGAACTCCCCCCGACAGAATGATTAAATCTTCCTTGTATTGTTCAATGAGTTTTTTGTCAATACGAGGGACATAGTAGAAACCATCAATGTTTGAGATTGAACTTAGTTTGGCTAAGTTGTGGTAGCCATTTTTGTTTTTGGCCAAAATCACCACTAAAGCTCCGTTGTCTTTGTGAGATTTATCGGTATGGTCGTTACACACAAAAAACTCACAACCCACAATAGGTTTGATTTCTTTTTCTAATTCAGATTTTAATTCTTGTTCTTCGTTTCTTTCTTTTACTCCTTTGTTGTGGCCATTTACCGCTTTTACAAAGTGAAAAGCACCCATCATGTTTCCAGTATCGGTAAGGGCGATTCCGCTCATGTTGTTAGCAGCAGCAGCTTTTACCAAAGAATTAATATCCGAGGTGGACTGGAGAATACTAAATTGAGAGTGGTTGTGCAGGTGAGAAAAACTAAGTTTTGCCTTTTCTGCTTTGCTCAACGTATCCGTTGTATCAGTGCCAGCATCAGATTCTGTATCTTCCTCAACTAAATCCTCTTCTCCATAAGGTTTTATGTTGAGCCCAATCAATTCAAAAGCGGCCGGATTTTTTTCTTGAAAACTCTCGAAATATCCTGAAGCTTGTTGAAGCTCTTCGAGGGTATAAATTTTTCTCCTTACCAATTCTAAGAAACACCTTGTGGTTGCTTCCACATCTGCAGAGGCATTGTGCGCTTCTGCAAACTCTTCATCGAAAAGAAATTTATGCAGTTCTTGAAGCTTAGGTAATTTGAATTTTCCGCCTCTTCCTCCCGGTATTTGACAAAGAGTTGCAGTTTTTTCCGAACAAGAATCTAATTTGCTCATTTCCATGAGTGGAGATTCGATGGATTGTCGGTGATATTCTGCTCCTACAATGTTTAAGTCAAAATCAACATTGTGACCAATTACGAAAGTTGTTTTCTTAAGTGCTTCGTTAAATTGGTTGAGTACAAAATCTAAATCCTGTCCAGTTTTTAAAGCCCTTTCGGTACTTATTCCATGAATTTTTGAAGCATTAAAAGGAATGTCAAAACCTTCTGGTTTAATGATAAAGTTCTTTACCTCAATAAGTTCTCCAAACTCATCGTGAATTTGCCAAGCCAACTGAATACACCTTGGCCAGTTGTCACTGTCTGTGATTGGAGCATTCCAGTTTTTGGGTAAACCCGTGGTTTCGGTATCAAAAATTAAGTACATAGGTTGGGTAAGAATTAGTCTATAAAAATAGACATTTTAACCCGAGAGTGGAAGGGGAGTTATTAAGAGTTTTTGAACAGGATTGGAATTTTATTAAGAGTATATTTTTCATATAAACTTGATATTGTTATATTTAGAAAAAATCAGTTATGAAACCAATCAATTTAGTTTTTTTATTTTTCTCAATTCTATTGTTGTTATCTTGTAAAAAAGATTCTGAGGTGGAGGATGTTGCAGAGGAACCTACAGAAGTAATAGTTCCTTGTTCAACTCAAATAAATGTTATTGATTGGGAAGGAACAATGCGGTCTCTTTATTCTGTGCATCTTAATTCTGGGCATGCTTATAAACAAAGAGCTCCTTATCATATTTCTGCTTCAGGATCTGGTCACGATTTTTATATTGATTTTATGTTTAAACCTAAAACAGGTTACTATAAAACAGGAGGAATATATTCTTGGGATTATTATTTTAGAAATGACAAAGAAAATATTTGTTGGATATATGCTACAGCCCAAGGTTTGCCCTGGGGAACTTATGATGGTGCAAATGTGTATATAGAGAAATTAGATAGCGGAAGGGTTTCTGTCTCATTTTGTGATGTTGTTTTTAACTCACCATCAACTCCAAATTATTTAGAAGTAACTGCGAAAGGTAATTTAAAATGTTCTGCTAATAACCTTTGATATAGAATTTTAATATTTGTTTTGTTTATTTGATAACAACAAAATTAATAGCGTTTTGAATAATCTCAACCTCAAAACCACCCTCGCCAATCAATTCCCCATCGGTTTGAATCAATGGATTTGTCTCATTTGATGAAATAGAAAGTTTATTCGTTTTAAATGTTTTCACTTTCGGATGTTGGTGTAGTTTTCCGTTGAACATTTTTCGGATATTCCAGATAAAACCCAGTTTAGAAATGTCTTTCACAATAGTGACATCAAACAATCCATCAGTTGGATTGGATTGGTGAGTGAGTCTCATTCCTCCTCCGCAATACTTACATAAACCAATCCCAACCAAATAAATGTTGGAAGTAATGGATTGATTATTGAAATTGAGTGTGACCGATGGTTCTTTGAAAAATAACAACCCAG
>JBMYYT010000192.1:0-4662 GCA_049609665.1 Flavobacteriales bacterium
TTTTTTTGAAATGAACTCGTATAATTTTGTCTCCCCTCCAGGGAATTGAGGCATCTGTTCTACTACTGAAAAAATTTTATCAATTTTAGGTGCTCGAGAAGGAAATGATGGAACTTCATCATCAACAACTACCTCTTTTTTTCTTTGCGCTTGCTCTTCCTGAAGTCTTGAAATTCTTCTTCTATAGTCTTGGTTTTGATTGTATAATCTTTGGTTTTGGGATTCCAGTCGTGATTGTTCCGATTCCAATTCAGTTAAACGTTTTTGAAGTTCAATATTTTCTTGCTGAGTAGAAGTGAGTTCCTTTTTTATTCCACAGCTTGATAGAGCTACAATTAATGCGAGAATTAATGTTTTTTTCATAATTGATTTATTCAATGTTATAAGTGCTTATTAAATATATAATTAGGCTTTTATTTATCTGAGTACAAATTTTACAGGCAAAGTCATTCTTTGCCTCACTGCTACTCCTCTTTGCTCAGCTGGATTCCACCTTGGCATTAATCCTATCATTTTTAGCACCTCTTTATCACAGCCATGACCTATCCCTCTAACTATCCTAATGTCCGTTAACTCTCCATTTTTTTCAACCACGAATTGAACATACACTGTCCCTTCAATGCTATCTGTTTTTGCTTGAGAGGGATAGCTAATGTTTTTAGCCATAAATTCGAATAGTTTTTCTTCGCCACCAGGAAATTCTGGACTTTCTTCTACGAAAGAAAATATTTTTTCAACTTTAGGGGCATGAACTGGCTGATTTATTCGGTTCAGTTTTCTAATTTTAATTCGATATTCCTCGTTTTGCTTACTTAGTTCTTGGTTTTTTTGCTTGATTTCATTTTGTTTTTTTTCAACTTCAGCTAATTTTTTTTCGAGTTCTATTTTTTTCTGTTGAGCGTTAGCCAAATCTTTTTTAATTCCACAACTTAGCAGTGGAAGTATTAAAATGAGTAGAAATAATTTTTTCATCTGTTTTTTTTAATCGATTAATTTAAAGCTAATTGGTAACACATATCTAACTCTCACAAGTTTTCCTTCTTGTTTTCCGGGAGTCCATTTTGGCATCAATTTAATAGTTCGAATTGCTTCTTCATCACATCCATTTCCTAATCCTCTCATAACTTTTATATCAGTTAGTTTTCCATCTTTTTCTACTACAAAACTAACGTATACTTTGCCTTTAATTCGATTATCCTTAGCTATGGCAGGGTATCTAAGGTTGTTTTTAATGAATTTATCCAATGCATTATTTCCGCCAGGAAATTGCGGCCTTTCTTTCACAAATTCATAAATCTTCCCCTCTTTTTTTACAGTTTTGGATGTAGATTGATAGAACATAGAAGAGGCACCATCTTCGTCAACATGAATTCTGTTTTCTCCAGATAATTCATCTACTTTATTTTGTAATCTGTTGATTGTGTTGTCTTTTTGTTCGTTTTCATATTCCAATCTCCGTACTTTGTTTAAAGCTTTGTAATATTTAGTTTCTAATTCTTGAATCTTCTTCTTCGATTCAAAGACCAAAGTTTCAAGTTCAGCATTTTCTTGTTGTGCAGATGACAGTTCTTTTTTTACTCCACAGCTTAATATTGGGAGTATTAATGCAATAATTAATAATTTTCTCATAGTTGGTTATCTTAAAGTAAAACGAATTGGTAATATAAAACTTGTTCTAACGAGCTTTTTTCTTTGTTTTCCGGGAATCCAATTGGGCATTTTTTTGACGGCTCTAACTGCTTCTTCATCACATCCGCTTCCAATTCCTCTAACTACTTTAATGTCGGTTAAACTTCCGTCTTTCTCAACGGTAAACTGGATATATACATTGCCTGTTACCTCGTTTTCTTTGGCTATTTCAGGATAAGTAATGTTTTTGGCTAAAAACTCAAACATTTTTTCCTTACCTCCAGGAAATTCAGGCATTTCTTCAACAAATTTGTAAACGGCAGCATCTCTTCTTTTTTGATAATTATCCTCATTCTTTAGTTCTTGGTATAAGCCAAGAGTTTCAAGTCTTTTTTGGGGTATTTCTTTCTCAAGTTCGGCAATTACTTTGATGAGTTTTTGATTTTTTTTAAATAAAGCAATCCTGGCTGTTTCGGCAGTGTTGTATGTTTCATGAAAATATTCAGCTTTATCGGTTTTAGCCTTTGCAATAGCTGCCAACCTCTCATTTTCTTTATTCAGAGCTTTATTTTCAAGTTCTAATTTTTTTATCCTGTTTTCCAGCTCAGTATTCTGCTTTTGAGATTCGGCCAGTTCTTTTTTTACTCCACAGCTCAAAAAAGGGAGTATTGATAAAATAAAGAGTAATTTTTTCATAAAGTTATTTGAATTTTATTGGCAATATCATTCTGCATCGAACGGATTTTTTTCTTTGCTTTCCAGATATCCATTTTGGCATTTTTTTAATTAAATTTATTACTTCTTGGTCATATTTTGAGCTAAGTCCTCTGGCAATTTCAATGTTGGTGATGGTCCCATTTTTTTCAACAACAAATTTTACATAAACCGTTCCTTGTGTATGTTCTCCTTTTGGGTAGTTAAGATTCTGTTCTATAAACTCATTAAGTTTTGTTTGGCCTCCAGGGAATTCAGGTCTTTCTTCCACGAAATCATAAATAGTTGTAGAATCCGAAGTTTGTTCAAAGGTGATGATTTTTGGCTTTACTTCATTCCCCTTAACTTTTTGTTGTTCTTTATAAAGCTTTTTAGCAGTTCTTTTGGTTGAAAAACAACTAAACAGTAGTAGGGATAAAAATAATGGAATTAATTTTTTCATCATTTAATGATTTTGAATTGTAAGGTAATAAAAAAGTCGCAATTCAAAACATGAAATGCGACTTAACTATTTTATGGTTAACTGGTTATATGTGAATCGGTCTGTTTTCAGTGGCAGCCAATGCAGCTTCTTTTACGGCTTCTGCATAAGTTGGATGGGCATGAGAAAAACGAGCAATGTCTTCAGCACTTGCTCTATACTCCATAGCAACAACTGCTTCTGCAATTAAGTCGGCAACTCTTGGTCCAATCATGTGTACTCCCAGGACTTCATCTGTTTCTTTGTCAGCTAATATTTTTACAAATCCAGCAGTATCCATACTTGCTCTGGCTCTTCCGAGCGCTTTCATCGGAAATTGACCTACTTTGTATTCAGTTCCAGCAGCTTTCAATTCTTCTTCAGTTGCTCCAACAGCAGCAACTTCTGGCCAAGTATAAACTACACCAGGAATTAAGTTGTAATTAATATGTGGTTTTTGACCAGCCATAGTTTCAGCCACAAATACTCCTTCTTCTTCGGCTTTGTGAGCCAACATAGCTCCTTTTATTACATCTCCAATTGCGTAAATTCCAGCAACATTAGTCTGCAAATGGGCATCTACTTCAACTCTTCCTCTGTCATCAGTTGCGATTCCCACATTTTCCAATCCTAATTTATCTGTGTAAGCTTTTCTTCCTACCGCAACTAAACAATAATCTCCATCAATTGTTATTTCTTCTCCTTTTTTATTGTCCGCAGTTACAAGAATAGATTTTCCTTTGTTTTCCACATTTTTTACCTTGTGATTAAAATGAAATTTAAATCCATCTTTCTTCAAAGTCCTCATCAAATCTTTTCCAAGAGCTCTATCCATAGTTGGGATAATAGAATCCATAAATTCAACTACATGAATTTCAGCACCTAATCTTGAATAAACCTGACCTAATTCTAATCCAATAACTCCACCTCCAATAATTACCATTTTCTTTGGAATCTCTTTTAATTCCAATGCCTCAGTTGAAGTGATAATTCTCTTCTTGTCAGGTTCCATTCCTGGAAAGTAATTTGGTTTTGAACCCGTTGCAATAATAACTTTGTCCGTTTGGATAGTTTCTTCTTTTTTGTCTTTTGTAATCTTAATAGTGTTTTTGTCTACAAAAGAACCCATTCCATGAAACACCTCAATTTTGTTTTTATTCATCAAAAAATCAATCCCCGAGCAAGTTTGAGCGACAACTTCCGCTTTACGAGCAATCATTTGTTTCAAATTAGGATTCACAGTTCCTTTAATATCAATCCCGTGTTTTTCAAAATTATGAGTTGCTTCGTGATAATGATGAGAAGAATCCAGCATAGCTTTAGAAGGAATACAACCTACATTTAGACAAGTTCCTCCTAACGTATCGTATTTTTCAATTATTGCAGTTTTCATTCCAAGCTGCGCACAACGAATTGCTGCTACATATCCGCCAGGTCCTGATCCTATTACTACTACATCGTATTTGCTCATGATTTATTCATTTATAATTATAACTCAAAATTATACAATGTTTTGGAGAATAGAAACCTATTGGTTTAAAATGATTTTTATTATGATTAATTTTATGGAGAAATAATAAAAATGAACAACCTCGAGGGCATAAAAAATATCATCTTTGATTTAGGAGGAGTGATCTTGAATATTGATTACTACTTAACAGTTGAGGCATTTGAAAAATTGGGTGTTCCTAATTTTGAAACTATTTTTTCTCAGTTTAATCAAAGTAATTTGTCAGATGAATTTGAAATAGGAAAAATAACTGAGGAAGAGTTTTATAAGAGTTTAGTTGAGTTGTCAGGAATTGATTTTTCATTTTTACAGTTTAAGCAAGCTTGGAATGCGATGCTGTTGGATTTAC
>JBMYYT010000193.1:0-4622 GCA_049609665.1 Flavobacteriales bacterium
TTTTAATAAAAAGTATGAGTTTGCCCAGTAAATCTTAATTTTATTTCAAATTTAATTGAATGGATTTTTAAGTTGTAAGCATTTAATTAAATGCTTTGAGTTTTTTTAAGAATTTAGATATTTTTTCATCACTTCTTCAGTTTCTCCCGTTGCTTTCAATTCACCCTCATGAATCCAAATACATTTATTGGAATACTCTTGAATCGTCTCGGCATCATGACTAACCAGAATTACGGTTATATCACTTTTTATAAGCTCCACCATCTTTTTTCTGCTTTTTTCTCTGAATTTGAAATCTCCAACACCCAATATTTCATCGACCAACATAATATCACGTTTTAAAGTAATAGCTATTGAAAAGCCAAGCCTCGCTTTCATCCCTGATGAATAGGATTTTACAGGTTGATAAATAAAATCTCCTAATTCAGAGAACTCAACAATTTCATTAAATTTTTCTTTTACTTCATTTTCTGTAAAACCTGTAATTACACCAATTAAATAGATGTTTTCAAATCCGGATAAATCTTCTTTAAATCCAGAAGATAAAGTTAACATAGATGATACTGTACCATTAACTTTTAAGTTTCCCTCATCAGGCAAGTAAATTCCGGCAATTGTTCTAAGTAATGTGCTTTTCCCTGAGCCATTTTTACCCAAAACACCTAATATGTCTCCATGATTTACAGTAAAGTTTAGATTCCGAAGTGCCCAAAACTCTCCCATTGATTTTAGCGTATTTCTACTGCCAACACTTTTCAGTAGATCTTTTACAGAGCTTCTTTTGAATTTACTAATCTTGTATTTTATACCCAGATTATCAGCTATTATAATAGATTTCTTAGACATCTTTCGCAAAATTATTTTCTTTCTTTGTAAAGTAATAGTTTCCCCAGAGCATTAAAACTATAGTAAATCCAACAAATACCCAAAAGTACATATTTGGTGGTGCACCTTTTACAAGTATATTTTTATAGGTGTCAAAAAGGGAAGCAAAAGGGTTCAAACAAAGATAAATTTTAGTATACTTTTCAGGAATAAAGGAAAGCTCATAGAGAGCTGGAGATAAGTACAAAACTATCCTTAGTACAAACATTAAAATGTGTTGTAAATCTCTAAAATATAATCCAGCAACACTAACTAATAAACCAATACCAAAAGTAAAAAAGTATTGAATCAATATTATTAATGGCAGCCATAATAGATGAATAGTTATATTAGCCTCAAAAATAAACAGCATAGGTGCCAAAACAACTAAACCTAAAAGATAATTAAAAAGCCCAATATTTACTTCGTTCATTATCAGAATGCTGAAAGGGAATTTCACTGTTTGAAGTAACTTACTGTTTTTTAGTAGAACACCCACATTATTTCCAGTTGAAAAAGTAAACCAGCGATACGATAACAAAGCTGAGAACAGTAAAACAGGATATTGGGGTCCACCCCTCTTAAAAACAACACTTACAAGAATAATATAGATTAGCATCATGAAAAAAGGATCCAAAACTGCCCATAAAAAACCCAATGACTTATTTTTGTAACGCACTTTTAGGTCACTTTTCATTAAGTATTTAGCTAAATCTAATCTGCCAAGAATACCTGATATTTGATGAATTACAGCTTTCATTTAATTTAGTTCTTGGTATAAAGCTATTAATTTTTCTTCTTCATTTTCCCATTTATATTTATCAACTATCGATTTTACATTATTTTGGTACTCATTGTACAAGTTATTATCATTGAGAATATTATTAATCGATTTCGCAATATCTTCAGGTGAATTTGGATCAAAAGTATCACCAATTTTATTTTCAGTAATCACCATTTCCATATCTGGAAACTTACTTGCTACAACGGGCAAACCACCTTGGATATATTCAAAAATTTTATTTGGAGCACAGTAATAGTAACTTAAGCATACATTTTCGATGGGAGCAATTCCCAAATAGGCGCTTTGAACATAGCTTGTTACTTTGTTAGAATGTACTGGCCCAAAAAATCTAAACCTATCTTCAACATTGTTTTTCGTTGCAACAGAAAGTAAAAAGTTTGTATAGGATACAGAACCATTTCCCATAAAAACAAGAAAGGCATCAGGTATTAAGTTTAAACTTTCAATTACTTTGTCTAATCCTCTATTAAATGTTATTCCTCCTGAATAAATCAAAAGCTTTTTATCTAACGGTACTTTTAATAATAATTTCAAATCATTGTCATCAGAAATCGCTTCCTTTTTTTGTTTAAAAGGAGCATTCATAATTAAATGTGGTTTCGGAATTTTGTAAGTAAGCTCCAAATGTTCAACAATAGATTGACTTACGGTGATAACAGCATCACACCTCTTAATGTTTTTTCTCTCAATATGTTTTTGTAAACTCTGAAACCATTTTGGAGTAATGTAGGGTCTATTTCTATGAGCATAAAGTTCATGTGAATCATAGATTAATTTAGCTTTGTACTTTTTAGCAAGAGCAAAACCTAAAGGAAGAGTATTTAAATCATGTGAATGAATGTAATTGGCTTCAAGCTTTTTATTTTTTATTGTTGATTTTACATCAGAATAAAAACCTTTGTAACTAAAAGTTTTATTAATTACACTAAGAAAGAATTTTAGAAAACTCAGTTTAGTTTTTTTCTGAGGTTTTGCAATTATACCTTTTGTAATATGTCTATTTCCAGCAGATGTGTTTTTTATAACTTTTTTATCACTTTTATAAACGATGTTTTTTAAGCGTAAAAAAAGTTTTTCACCAATAATTTTTTTATGAAATGGGGTGAAATCAACTCGAGTTAAAAAAACGTTTTCAGATACAATGGATTCTTTTTCTAATCCGTTTTTCCAAATTGCAAATATGTGAATTACATAGCCACTATCTGCAAGAGACAAAGCTTCCTTAAGAACGCGTGAATCGTTTTCAAAGTAATTGTACACCAACATGATAATTTTTTTAGGCATTAGTCGAAATTAGTATTACAAAGCTAAAACAATATTTAGAAATTGTAACTTTCCGTTAAATAACTTAATCAGTAATTTCGGATTACAAATTGTGTTTTTTGTTTTTAACCTATTAACTTTATTCTTTATCAAAAAATACTCTTTTAAAGAAGCTATGTTAATCAATCAAATTCGAAATATCTCACTTTTCTTGTTTGTTGCTTGTTTTTTTATTTTTCCATCCCTTCAGACTATTCTCATTGGGTTGAGTTTTTTAATGGTACTTTTTGATAAGAAGTTTTATTCGAGCTTCTCTGAGTATAACAAACTTGGGGTAGCAATGATGGCATATTTTATAATTGTTGCAGTTAGTTTGTTTTATACTAATAATTTGACAGAAGGAATAAGATCCATTGAGACTAAATTTTCATTCTTAGTTTTCCCCATATTCCTTCCTTATTTGTTTTCACTTATAGATTCCAATAAAGTTTTTAAGACACTTCTATTCTCTGGAATTATCTATGTTTTTCTCTCTTACTTAACGGCAACAATCGATTATTCTGCGATTCATAAAACTTCTGTTTTTTTCTATGGTGAGTTAGGAGTAGGTTTTTTTCAAGACAGCAGCTTTGTTCATCCTACATATGCAGCATTTTTCTTTAATTTACTAATTGCATTTTTGGGTATCGGATATATTGACAATTCTAATCTATTTAAGTCAAAAATTGTTTCTGTTCTGCTAATTGGGGTATTTTCAATTTTCATTTTAATGTTAAGTTCGAAATTTGGAATTTTAGCTTTATTAATAAACTTCTTTTTCTTATTTTTTTACTTCATAAGAAAACGACAAAAAGTAATTAAACCTTCGCTGATTTTAGTAGGATTTTTGGTACTTACCTCTATTGTTATTCTGCAAACTCCTTTAAAAGTTAGATTTGAAAAAGCTTATACGGAATTAGTTAATCCTACAGCAAAAGAAGGTAGTACAAAAACAAGAAAAGATGTTTGGAAAGTAACAACAGAAATAATCAGAGAAAATCCAATGTTGGGAGTAGGGACAGGTGATATAAGGGATGAATTAGCTCTGAGATATGAACAAAATGGGCAGAGCTTATACCTCGAAAGAAAATACGATTCACACCAACAGTTCTTACAAGTTTTTGCTTCTTTGGGAATAAGCGGATTTTTGATTCTTTTAGTCTTGTTTGGTTTCTTGTTTTGGAAAGCGATCAAGCAAAAAAACTTTTTACTTCTTATTTTTACTTCCTTATTTTTTTTATTTGGAATGGTTGAATCTATGCTCGAAAGACAGGCAGGAATTGCTTTTTTCGTATTTTTTGGTTTACTATTATATTCTTTTAATCCTTCAAAATCTTCAAGTTGAAAAAAATAGTTTGTCTATACATATTTTTCCTTTTGATAAAAACGGGGTATTCTCAAAAATACAGTTTTATCAATTATTCAACCAAAGAAGGTTTAGCTCAAAGTCAGGTGAATGACATAAAACAAGATAAAAACAAATATTTGTGGGTTGCAACACTTGATGGTCTTAGCAAATTCAACGGAATTTCTTTTGAGAATTTTTATGTGTCTGATGGTCTTTTGTCAAATAGAATTATGAAATTATCAATAAAATCAAACCGATTTTATGGAAAAATGAAATGGAGTGGTGGCCATGTTGTCTACCTCA
>JBMYYT010000194.1:0-4579 GCA_049609665.1 Flavobacteriales bacterium
ACTGGTTTTGATTCAGGTACAATTTCAGATCCAAATGCCACGGTAGGAACAAGATTTTATTACAATCGCCACAACATTCAAATTCCGATTTTATATCAATTCAATCTAACCAGTCGGTTTTATTTAAAAACTGGTTTAAGCACTATTTTTAACTTTTCCAATACCACAACTTTAGAAAAACATCTATTATCAGGAAAAAGAGAAAGAAGTACCGAAAATGACACACAAACCTCTTACCGAGGAGTTAATTTATCAGGACAATTTGGAATTGGGTTTGATTATGTCCAAAGAACAAATTTCAGTTTGTACGTCCAACCTACTGTTGAAAAATTTCTATTAGGTGTTTCTACAAATGCTCCAATCAATAGAGTTCCACTTTCACTTGGAATTGTGTTTGGAGTTAGGATTTAAGGTTTGAATTTAATTCGTTTTAATAGATTCCTGCCTCCGCAGGAATGACAATGAAGACATTATTGTAAAAAACTTTTGATTAAATCTTTAGTATGAATGGTTTCTGAAATTGGAAATTCAAACCATTCAGACAACTCCATATCAAAACCTTGATTGTTTAGGTATTGATTCAAAGCCAAGTTCAATCCTTTGGTAAACTTCGGATGGTCCGCTCCTGTTGGGTCTTCGTGCCAGAGGTCGTTTTGGGCAAATCCCTCGAACTTTGGTCCAGTTATTTTAATTTCAAACTCATCAGGATTCTTTCCAATTGGGCTGTGGACTGTTGTTGTAAACTGATGCCAATAAGCAGATTGGATACAGTTATTTTCGAACAACTGCCGAACAACTTCCAATGAATCAATGGTTTCTTGTTCCGTTTGAGTAGGAA
Source organism: Flavobacteriales bacterium (assembly GCA_049609665.1). Lineage (GTDB taxonomy): Bacteria > Bacteroidota > Bacteroidia > Flavobacteriales_D > CAJJDF01 > CAJJDF01. Next base: position 839 of record JBMYYT010000194.1, read on the forward strand.
ATCCATACATCAAATAAGCATGAACCAAAATATCATACTCAGAAAAATTGTGTGTGACTCTCGCTACCTGCGCAATGTCCACTCCTTTTTTCATCTTGGCTAATAACCGATCAGAAGCTACTTCCAAACCTCCCGTAACTGCTATACAGCCTGATTTCGCCATAAGTTTGCATAACTCTTTGTCAAAAGTTTTCTCGAAACGAATATTCGTCCACCAAGTGATTTTTACTTTGCGTTCTATCAATTTCTCAGACAGAGCTCTCAACATTTTTGGAGGAGCTGCCTCATCCACAAAGTGGAATCCAGTGATTCCAGTATCTGCAATTATCTTTTCGATTTTATCCACCAAATTTTCAGCTGTGGTGTTTTGGTAATTGCCAATATAATCCAAATTGACATCACAAAATGAGCATTGTTTCCAATAGCATCCGTGAGAGATTGTGAGTTTGTTCCACCGATAGTCTGTCCACATGCGGTGCATAGGATTTACAACATCTAAGAAAGATAAATACTTCTTAAAGGGCAATCCTTGATAATTGGGTGCTGGCAAATCCCTGTGGTGATAGATGGTGTTGGGCAGTTTGTTTTTATAAACTACTTTGTCATTCTCCAATACAAAAGTCCTTTCCAATTCGTTAAGTTCACAATTTCCTGCTAAATGATTGGCTATGTTCAATAAAGGTCCTTCCCCATCGTCCAAGGTGATAAAATCTATAAACTCAAAGATTCTTGGGTCTTCCAGAGAGCGTAATTCGGTGTTACAATACCCACCTCCAAAAGCAATTTTGATATGAGGGAAAAATTGTTTGATAAACTGCGAACTCCTCAATGCGGCAAATAGGTTGCCAGGAAATGGAATCGTAAAACAAACTAAATCAGGAGAATGCTGATTAATTTGCTCTTCCAAAATATCCATCATTTTATCCTCGATAATTGTAGGCTGGTAATTCAAGAACTCTTCCAACTGATCAAAACTACTTGCCGAAGTAGCAATTTGCTCGGCATATCGCGTAAATGAGAAAAATTCATCCACATTAGCTTGGATAAAATCTCCGAGTTCCTCAATGAATAAGGTAGAGTAATGTTTGGCTTTATCAATAATTCCTTCCTCTCCTTCTGCCCAACTAATTTGACTATTTACCTTGGATAAACGATGTTCTTGAGGGAGAAAATCTTCTTTTAAAATTTCAGTAGCGTTTGTAATATCTTGTTGTTGTAAAAACGAAATTACCTTATCCACTCTTGAACAATAATGGACTTTGCTTTCAATAATAGCTGGGAAATTGAAATTTCCTAATTCTTTTGCCTCTTGAAACATTAACTCCAAAAACTCAGAAGTAAAAATTGAAGTGAACAACTCAATACTCAAATCGCACTGCTCTGCCGCTATTCCTTTCTCTTCCAAAAACCCTTTGAGGTAAGCCGTTGCTGGATACGCAGTGTTAAGCTGCGTAAAAGGTGGGGTTACTAAAAGGAGTTTGGGTTGCATGATGCAAAGGTATATATCTTTAATAAAACTATACGGTTACAACAGAATTAACATAAATTAATGAATTGATAGAAGTTAACTTAAAAAATTAGTCACGAATTTTGTAATTTGCAAAAAAATAAGAGATATAATTATCCAATAAAAATCAGAACAAATGAATGAAAGAAGAACCACCAATATTTTGCTACTTATCATAGCTATTCCTGTTTTCTTCTATGTGCTTAAAACTCTCTCGTTTATCTTCATTCCTCTTACTTTCTCGATGTTTGTAGCTTTACTTTTTTTGCCTTTGATGAGATGGTTAAAAAAGAAAAATGTTCCAAAAACAATCAATATTACTATTATTGTTATTGTAATTCTCGGTTTTTTTAAAATAACTGGGGAAGCGATACAACTCTCTAGTCAAGAGATTTTGACTTCGGAAAACGATATTCTTTCCAAAGCTGAAGCTAAATTAGAAGGGATTATACTTCCGATCGAGAAACAATTCGGTATTAGTAGACCAAATGGAACGCGCTTATCTGCCCATTATTTGAAAGGAATTAATATGAGTAAGGCTATAGGTACTTCTATTAAGACATTTGGTAACGTGATTACTATGACTTTAATGACTTTTTTCTTTGCCCTGCTTCTCATTGCGGAATCAATTAATTTTCAAAAAATATTGAACCGAGTAGTTATCACCCAAAAGTTTTCTTCCGTAAAAGTGTTTAGGCAAATAGAAAAAGATCTAATTACTTTTACAAAAGTTAAATTTGTAATGAGCTTTTTCACCGGGGTTGGATTTACTTTAAGCTGCTATTTCTTTGATGTAAGTTTCCCAATTTTTTGGGGATTATTTGCATTTTCAATTAATTTTGTTCAAACAGTTGGTTCCTTTGTTTCAGTTATCTTACTGTCTTTATTTGCATTCGTGGAATTAGATACTACCAGTGTATTTTTGTTTTTTGTACTTTGCATTACAATGGTTCAGGTGGTAATGGGTGGAATATTGGAGCCTATCTTTATGGGCAAATCTTTCTCTATCAATGTAGTTACAATTTTGATTATGCTCATGTTTTGGGGATATATATGGGGAGTTCCAGGAATGATATTATCTATTCCAATAACAGCTTTCACCAAAATAATACTTGAACATTTTCCAAGAACAAAAGTAATAGCAGATCTTATGGCTGGTCAAGAATTAATTCCTAAAAATCTAACAAAACCTATAGATTAATTTTTCGGAAAAATCTTATTCAAGAATACTTCTCTCTCAACTGAACTTTCAGAAACTCTCTTCTTACTATTAAGTTTACCAATTGTGCCTCAGCAGTTTCGGTGTCATTAAAATTAATGGCTGATTCGGGAATGTCAATTCGATAGAGTAAGCTCAATAGAGTTGAGTATTCTTTTGAAAGGAGTTGTTCCATGATTTCATGCAAACACGCTAACAATTCGTTAGGATTCAAATTATTAAAGTCATAAGAAATCCCAGTCATCACAAAATCTTTCTCGATTTGAGCAACTAATTTTTGGTAAGATTCAGCGGTTAGATTGGATTCTAACTTAGTATTGAGGATTTCTAATTCCATAGTTGTCGCATTTCGATAGTGATTTTCTCTATTTCATTCCAAAAAATCACTCTATGTGACAACTAGAATAAAAAAAATAAGTTTTTTTTGAATTCAGGTTAGTTATTCATCAAAGCAAACTGTACAATATTAGATCCCATTTGCAAAGCTTTTTCTCTTAGCTCTGGCGAATCATTATGAACATCTTGATCTTCCCAACCGTCTCCTAAATCCGTTTCGTAGGAGTAAAAAATAAGGACTCTTCCGTCCTTGATTATTGCAAATCCTTGAGCAGCTTTATTGTCGTGCTCATGAATTTTGGGCAATCCTTTGGGAAACTTGTATGTCTGGTTGTAAATAGGGTGAGTAAATGGCAATTCAACTAATTCTTGATCTGGAAACACTTTTTTGATTTCGTTTCTCACGAACTTGTCCATTCCATAATTATCATCAATGTGAAGGAATCCTCCTGCAAGCAAGTATTTTCTTAAATTATCTACATCAGCATCACCAAATACCACATTTCCATGTCCCGTCATATGGATAAATGGATAGTTAAAAATTTCTGGAGAACTCACACTCACTTCGTCCACTGTTGTGTTAACATTGGTTTTGAGCTTTGTGTTACAGAATTTCACCAAATTAGGCACTGAAGTTGGATTTGCATACCAGTCCCCTCCTCCATTGTACTTCAAGATT
>JBMYYT010000195.1:0-4257 GCA_049609665.1 Flavobacteriales bacterium
TATTATGGAAATCCAGAAGAATGTATCGAGCAGTTAATCAAGGAATATGAGGTAAATGCTATTTATACAAATCGCGATTACGAACCTTATGCTTTGAATAGAGATAAAGAAATGAGTGAGTTTTCATCTTCCAAAGGAGTTGATTTCAAGACTTTTAAAGATCAAGTGGTTTTTGAAAAAGGAGAAGTTACCAAAGACGATGGAAATCCTTATACGGTTTACACTCCTTTCAAAAACAAATGGCTTTCTCATTTTGACGAAAACACCATGATTGAAGATCATAAGTTGAATCTGGATAATTGCCTCAAAGGAGAATTTCCTTTTCCCAGTTTAAGCGATATGGGTTTTCAAAAAAGCGAGATAAAAGTTCAGCCTATTGATTTATCACAATTGGATGATTATGAAAACACTCGTGATTTTCCAGCCACAGATGGAACAAGTTACCTCGGACCTCACTTGAGATTTGGAACGGTAAGCGTAAGAAGCATCATCAGAAAACTCGAAAAGAAAGATGCTGTTTTTTTAAGCGAGTTAATTTGGAGAGAGTTTTTTATGCAAATCTTATTTCATTTTCCAAAAGTGGTGACCAGTAATTTCAAGCAAAAGTATGATGGAATTAAATGGCGAAATAACAAAGAAGATTTTGAAAAATGGTGTCAAGGAAAAACAGGTTATCCTATGGTAGATGCTGGAATGAGACAATTGAATAAAACTGGTTACATGCACAACAGAGTGAGAATGGTGACGGCAAGTTTTTTAGTAAAACACTTATTAATCGACTGGAAATGGGGAGAAGCTTATTTTGCTCAACGTTTGTTGGATTTCGACTTGGCAAGTAACAATGGAAACTGGCAATGGGCGGCTGGAACGGGGTGTGATGCAAGTCCTTATTTTAGAATATTCAATCCTGAATCTCAATTAAAAAAGTTTGACAAAGGAATGAAATACGTGAGCACTTGGGCTCCAGAATATTTAGAACTAATTTATCCTAAACCTATGGTAGAGCATAAGTTTGCGAGAGAAAGATGTTTGGCTACTTATAAGGAAGGGATAGAAATCCCATCCTAACCTTCCCTAAGGGAAGGAACTCCAAATTCTATGAAAAATAAAAATACTCCTTCCCTTTGGGAAGGCAGGGATGGGAAACAAAACGAGAATCATGAACATATTAATAACAGGAGGAACAGGACTAATTGGAAAACGATTGACTGAACTATTGATTAAAAAAGGTCATTCGGTTTCTGTACTTAGCCGTTCCAAAAAGCAATCTAATGAAGTAACTTACTTCACTTGGGATATTGAAAAACAAACCATTGAGGAAGAAGCTATAAAACAAGCAGACATAATTGTGCATTTAGCAGGAGCCAATGTAGGAGAAGGAAGGTGGACCGAGAAAAGAAAAAAAGAAATTATTGATAGCAGAATAGATGCTGGTAATTTATTATTTGAACAAGTGAAACAACACAATCCTGAGTTAAAAGCCTTTATTTCTTCCTCAGCCATTGGGTATTATGGGATGGTAACAACCGATACCATATTTGAAGAAACTGATAAGCCAGGAGATGACTTTCTTGCAAAGGTTTGTGAGGATTGGGAAAATAGTGCCCTACAATTCAATTCGATTAGCATCAAAACAGTAATTGTGAGAACAGGAGTTGTTCTTGACAAAGAAGATGGAGCCTTAGCCAAATTGTTAACTCCTATCAAATTAGGAATTGGATCAGCATTGGGTTCTGGAAAGCAAGCCATGCCATGGATTCATTTGGATGATATTTGTGGAATATACTTACATCTCATTGAAAACGAATCACTTTCTGGTGTATTCAACGGAGTAGCTCCAAGCCATGAAAACAACAAAGAGTTTAGTAAAACTGTAGCTGAAGTTCTTAAAAAACCTTTTTGGTTTCCCAATGTTCCAGCCTTTGCCTTGAAATTATTAATGGGTGAACAAGCGGTTATTGCTTTGCAAGGAAGCAAAATTTCTGCCGAAAAAATTAAGAAAAGTGGCTATAAATTTAAGTTTCCAGAATTGAAACCTGCTTTGGAGGACATTCTTATTTAAGCATCAATCATATTATTCGTAAATTAGCAATTACCTATTTTACGATTATGAAAAAAATTGCATTTATCCTTTTTACTGCGGCTCTTCTATTTTCTTGTAAAAAAGAAGATTCTAACACGAATGAGGACAAAAACCCAGCAGAATCTCTTCCTTCTTCTTTTGTAAAAAGAGTACTCTTAGAAGATTATAGTAAACACTGTCAATTTTGTATTCCTCTTAATTCAAAAGTAGATTCAATGAGAGGGGAATATCCCAACAATAGTTTTATTCCAGTAATTATTGGCGCAAATCACTCTACTCAAATTGAGTATTTTGATACAATTAATAAATTTTTCAATGTTACCACTACTCCATCCGGAGGAGTTAATAGAGTACCAGCAGTAAACTCAGGAACACAAACTGGAAAATTGATTTATTTAAAAGAGCATTGGGCAACTAATGTAGATGCAGAAATCACAAAATCAACCGATTTTGGATTAAAAATGAGTTCGTCACTATCTGGATCAAACTTAGATTTAGAAGTCTCTATTGGTTCTTTTTCTGCAAATAATGAATTGAAACTAACTGTCTTTGTTATTGAAGATGACCAATATTACCGAACTCTAAGAGAAGTAATTACCAATTACAAAGGAGACAACTTGAGTTTAGAGTCAAATTCAATGATTAAGAAGAGTTTTTCTGGGATAGACTTAAACGGCCTTAATCTTTCGAAAACCTCCATAGTGGCTTTTGTCCATTATTTTGATGAAGCAACAAAGGATTTTAAAATCGAAAATGCGCAAGAAATAAAAGCTGGTGAGTCTGTTAGCTGGTAGTTTTCCCCTTTCTATTTTTAAATAAATTGAATAGATAAGAAACGCTCAATATCATAGAAAACGCATAAGCAAAATCCTCAATAGGAATTGTAAAAAATCGAATTGCGAGGTTTTCGGTATTGTTATACCAAACTATTTCATTTTCAATACCAAAGCCCGTCAACAACCCATTTACTATGGCAAACGGAACAAGCATGGCTAAAAAGGGCAAATAAAATTCACGTAGTATTTCCTTTTTCCAAAAGAACACATGACCTAATACAAGCAATGCATAACTCATATCAAACAGGGTATACATCTTGTCGGTATTAACTACTAAAACAACTGCAAACAATAGAAACAATGCATATGAAATAATATTAGCTGTTTTGTGAGATATAATCCATTTTGGACTTAATTCTATCAAAGCTAATTGCATAAAAATGCAAGAATAAGGAATACAGATGAAGAACAACCATTCCTCAATAGGTAAATTAAATAGATAAGTTCCTGATAAATAATCTGGATTGAAACCCCAATATCCCTTTTCAGTAAAATAAATGTCCCAAACAATAAAAGGAACCATGGCTATAATCATAGCCAAAAACAACGGACCCCAATTCTTATAAAGTTTAATTCTTGGATGGAAACTCACCAAAAAAGGAACAGAAATCGATAATATGTTTATCCAGAAATAAAGAGACATTTATCTTCTCTTTTGATATTCTTGTTTATAGTATTTCATTGGCACCCAAAGCATTCCAAAACACTCTCCATCTTCTTTTCCAAGGTGCTTGTGATGCATTTTGTGCGCTCTTCTTATTGCTAATAAATATGGATTTTTGGTATTTCTCCAAATTTTAATTCGCTGGTGAATGAACAAATCGTGAATAATAAAATAAGCTACTCCATAAATAAAAACGCCAATACCAATACCAAGCGGAATAGTCCAACCAAAGATTGACCATAAAGAAAAAGCTGTAATTGAGATAATAGCAAAAAACACAAAGAAATAATCATTTCTTTCGAAGAATGAATCGTGATTATCTTTTACATGATGATCCTCATGTAGATTCCAAAAAGGACCGTGCATAATATATTTGTGCATCCACCAGGCTACTCCTTCCATGAATATAGCGGTAACAATTATTGTGATTGTTAGTGTCATTGTTTTGAAATTTCTTGGTTTACTTTATCAAATAATAGCTTGAACCATTCAGTAAAATTTTCTGGATGTTTGTTCATAGCACTTTCCAGTTCTTCAGTAGAAAGATAGCCAAAGTTACTCACTTCTTCCGGATTAACCACTGGCTCTTCATCTGTAATTCCAATAAAAATATGATCCAATTCATTTTCGATTAACTCATTGTCAAGGTGAGCTTTATATTGAAAATCAAATAC
>JBMYYT010000195.1:4267-4547 GCA_049609665.1 Flavobacteriales bacterium
TTTTTAAGTGTAGCAGTCATTCCCATTTCTTGGTTCAGCCTTCTGTTGGCTGCTTCTAATTCAGTTTCATCTTTAAGTGGATGAGTACAAGCCGTATTGGACCATAAATCACTTGAATGATATTTGTGAGAAGCTCTTTTTTGCAATAACCACTCTCCATTGGTATTAAAAATAAATACAGATATAGCTCTATGAAGAATCCCTTTCTTGTGGGCTTCCATCTTATCCGTGTAGCCTAAGATTTCGTCTTTTTCGTTTACAACTATTACTTCATCAATAT
>JBMYYT010000196.1:0-4513 GCA_049609665.1 Flavobacteriales bacterium
TATCACATAAAGCTACTAATTCTGCTTCAGCATTATTTACAATCATTTCTGCATGGCGTTTACCAATATGACCACAACCAATTACTGCAAATTTTATTTTTTTATCGTCTGCCATTATTCTATAATCTTTTGAACAATATTATTTTCAATTCTATACTTTTCCTTGCTTTCTTCACACAAAGCTATTCCTTTTTCATCAAATTCTAATCGGTGACCATATTCACTCATCCAACCAATTTGTTTCGCAGGATTTCCAACAACTAAAGCATAAGCTGGAACTGTTTTAGTAACTACAGCGCCAGCACCAATAAATGCAAATTCTCCTATATCATGACCACAAACTATTGTTGCATTAGCTCCTATTGAAGCACCTTTTTTCACTCTTGTTTTTGAGTATTCTCCCCTTCTATTTATTGCACTTCTAGGATTAGTTACATTGGTAAAAACCATTGAAGGTCCTAAAAATACATCATCTTCACAAATTACACCAGAATAAATAGAAACATTGTTCTGAATCTTAACATTTTTACCTAGCACAACCTCTGGCGAAACCACAACATTTTGTCCAATGTTACAATTTTCTCCAATTGTACAATTAGCCATTATATGAGAAAAATGCCAAATTTTTGTTCCTTCTCCTATTGTACATCCTTCATCAATCACAGCTGTTTCGTGGTTAAAATATGCCATCTTATTTTTTTATAATTTTAAATACTGATTTTTTATCCTTCAAAGATAAGTTCAAAAAGTAAACTCCTTTAGCAAAACCTTCTAAATTTATTATTATTTGATCTGTATTTTTAATGTTTTTAGAGAATACATCCTCTCCCAAAACATTCACCAAATTAATATCGGTATTTTCTACCTCTTCATTAAACTTTACTGTAAAAATATTGGTGGTTGGGTTCGGGAAAATTTCTGCTATCGGAAGTTCATCATAAGCAGGAACACTTGTTGGCCATGGTGCTGCATCTATTATTAATCCATAATCTTCTACTTCACCATCAAAACCATTTGCACAGGGGTCTGTTTGAGCCTGATTATAAAGTGAAGAAACCCTCATTCTAATTTTACCAACATACGCATCTAACGGCACAGTAATACTTAAAGGAGATAAATCTGTTGGTCCATCTGTTACATTTTCTGCAATTCCCAACTGGTATGTTTCATTTGTATCTGCAAAATCTCCATCATTATTCCAGTCTATCCAAGCTGTAGAATGGTAAATAAAATTGCCATTATCGGTATTTAAATTTACTGTTAAATCATAAGCTTCCCCTACGGTTAAATTAGTTGTGTTTGATGAGTAATAATCAGAATATGGTGCTGTTTTTCCTGTAGGGTTATTTATCGTATTAAAATCTACCAAAGTAATGTTTCCTTGCCACTGGGTACTTCCTGAAGAGGTACATTTTTGTTTTACTGTATACATAAATTTATACGTTTCAGTTGTGTCTCCACTGTTTCCAACAGCAAAAACTTTAAAAAACATTTTTGTTCCAATTGGTTGACTTGGTAAAGCCACATCTGAAACCCATGTACTATCAGCTGTGTTTGACATGTTGATTACATTTCCAAAAACAGGTGTATTTGCTGACCACTCTAAATAAACACTTGATAATGTATTATCATAAGAAATTGTTGAAGTTACATACTGATCTTCTTCAAATTTTGGTGTTCCGGCAGTTGGTTGATCTGTAATTCTTGTGGTTACAATTGCTGGATATGAGCTCCTTCCAACTAAAACATATTCCCAAACTCCTCTCCCCCAAGTAGCAGCTTTTATCGTGTTAGAACCATAAACAATTTCTAATTCTTCTACCGAAGTGTTTGGAAGTTCTGTATTATATAACACCCATGTAGTCGAACTCATTGGCTTGGTATAAACTCCTATTTCTGCTCCCAAGTAAATATTAGAAGCATCAGTATGATCTACAACAACAGATCGTATAGGCATATTTCCTAAATTATGTGTGATATTTGTCCAACTTCCACCTCCGTTAGTAGTGATAAAAACTTTTTGATTGTCATTTTGATATCGTCCATAAGTAACAATAATTACATCATCATCATTAGGATCAAACGCAATATCTTGAATAGAGTAATTAGGCAAATTACTTTTAATACTGACAAATGTGGCTCCTCCATCAATAGATTTTTCGATAGCACTTCCGTTTGAAATTACTATAATTGCTGAGTTATTTTCTGCAATTGCTGCTCGGTCAATCGTTCCTGTAAAGCCATTAGGTACACCTATAGAATCCCATGAAGTACCAAAATCTTCACTTTTATATATTCCTGTACCAAAGTTATAAACCGACATTTGATTGTTAGGATCATAAGCTATTGGAGCTACCCAACCTCCATTTCCTGAACCAGACTGCCCTGAAGGTGAAACACCATCCTGTGAAATTCCTCCGTCTTTTGTTCTTCTTCTTCCCCCAAATTGTAAACTACCAATCATCCAATCATCATTTAATGGATGAATCAACCCTTCCATTCCGTCTGCTCCATAAAACTCAATCCAAGTGTTTTGATGTTTAATACTTGTACCATTATCTTGAGAACCGCTAATGCTTCTATAGTGGTTTGATTGACTTACACCTAATTTATAATTTTCTCTAATAGCAACACCCTGACTTAATATTTGCCATGTTACTCCATTATCTGTACTCTTACAAAACAAGCCATCTGTACCCACATAAAAAACACCATTTACACATTTTGCAGGGTGTAAATCAGCATGCACATAATCTGTACTGGTATTGAAACTTACTTGATGTCCAGAACCAGCTCCATTTGTATTTCCTAAACTCCAACTTGTAACTTGGTTAAAATTAGCTCCTCCATCTGTACTTGCAACAATATCAACATAACCATAAATCATTTTAGTAGTATCTAAATCATTAACTGCAAAACCACCACAACCCTCAGTAGGGTTAGATAAAAAAGTGAAATTCATTCCATTATCTGTAGATTTCCAAACACCATTATCTGAAGCAAAATACAAACAATTAGCACAAGCTGTACTTACTGATAAATGCACACTTCTATTACCAGAATTGGCTGTTATTTGTGAAGACTGGCTATAACTTAAACCTTGATCAATTGAACGCAAGACATAATTATGATTTGATCCCCAATAATAACTATCATACAAGTATATGATGTTATTATCTGTCGGATGAAATTGAATCTCCTCAATATCTCCTGAGCTTAAAAGCTGAGTCCAAGTAGCTAAATTATCATCTGACCTATAGATTCCTTTGCTTGTTCCTATAAATATTAAGTTAGGTACTCTTGGGTGGTAACGAACTTCGTAAATTTTAAATGAAGATCCTAAACCTCCATAGCCAATATTTGTTGGGTTAAAGTTTGAAACAGTCCAAGAATTACCTCCATCAATTGAACGATATAATCCATGAGAATTTCCATTATCAGAATTTCTAACATTAATTAATATAGAATCTGAATTTGTTGGAGAAACGGCAATAGTGTTAACTCCACAAGCCATTAAAAAATCTGTAGAACCACCTTGCCAATTTACACCTCCATCAACTGTTTTCCAAAAACCACCACTCCTCGATCCAACATACATTTTATTAGGGTTAGTTGGATCAACATAATGATCTTCAACCCTTCCTAAACCAGTGGAGTAAGCTCCAGTAACACTATCAATTCTAAAAGGCCCTAACTCATTCCAGCCATTTCCAAATAAGTTTTTATCTGTTACCTTCCCTTTACTTTTAAATGCTTTAAAAGCATTCTCAACAAAATAAGGATCAACATTAGTTCTTACCCCATCAGGATAATATTTATACTCGTTAGCATTTTTCCACCTTTGGTATCCTTTCCATCCAGATCCCTTACCTTTTCCATGTGTTTCAAAATATTTTTCAGCCTCCTTACAAACATCATAAAAATTGACTGAATTATCATTCATTAAAGGTTTATAGGTCTTTTGAGCAAGAATATTGAAGCTTAAAAATGCTAGAGCAACAGTGAGTATTATTCTATTCATAATAGTTTAGGGTTTAAGGAAGAAACACTTCTTCTTTCTTAGTAATATTCGTTATTTTATAATTGTATTCAACACCTTTATTGGTATAATAAAATATGGCTTCTTCATATTTTAATTTATCAATTAATTGAGGTTCAACTAATAGCTTCAATCTTTTTTTTCCGTCTGCTTCAATCTTAATCGGTTCCCCCACTTCACAAAAAACACTATCAATTTTAACTTCATTTGATAGTCCTTTTACTTCAAAACCAAACTCAATATAAGGTTTTTGATTTTGCTGACCAGGTATCATTTTTTGCGTGTAAGCATTTATTATTTTAAATTCAGGAACAATTACTTTAGCCTCTTCTGAAGTTAATTTTGTTTGATTACATGAAGTACTTATCAAAACAAAAAAAGCAATTATTAAAGACAATAAATAAGGCTTTTTAAAGTAATCTTCTTTGTCTTTATTGTGCCATAACTGCATAAAAACTAACAACAAAAAAACAT
>JBMYYT010000197.1:0-4212 GCA_049609665.1 Flavobacteriales bacterium
CCTCTTGAAATTTCAATACTTTATTTCTTAACTCCTTTAATTCCTTTTTTCCAATTTTATACTCCGAGCTATAAAACTTCATTTCACACAAATTAACCCAATTATCATCTCTTTTTATTACCAAATCTACTTGTGCTCCCTCGCATGACCAACTTGAGTTTGTGGAGTGTATTCCTTCAATTTTCAAAGCTCGCTTTATTTGGACTATATGTTTTAAACATATTGACTCAAAATTAAACCCTGCCCAGGAAATATAGGACTGTTTCTGAAACATGGTTTTCCAAAAGTTTTCACCTTGATTGCGATTTGGTTCGATGTATTTAAGATAAAATTTTGAGTATTCATCGGATAAGCGATAAAGTGTTTTTTTACTTTTTTTATCAAATGCGGAATACCCGGAAATAAACCCTGAAGCGATTAGCTCATTTAATGCTCGAGTAAAAGCACCTCCTCCATACTGCTTAGATTTTTTTATCAATTCATTTCTTGTTATCCCTTTACCCATTGGACCAAGTGCCTTTACTATGGAAATATGAGAAGAAGAATGAGTGAATAAGGATTCGAAAATTTCCTCAAATTCATTAACTAAATCTCCATTTTCATCAAAACACAATCTTTGGACTGCTTGTACTACACTTTCTCCTTTTCTAATTTTATTTAAGTAGTGAGGAATACCGCCAATTGCAATGTATAAATGAAGAATATGGTAATGTCCCCATTTAATATTCTTACTTTGTAAATAGGATTTGGTTTCAGATAATGTAAATGGCTTTATTTGCAATTTGTAGGTTAATCTGGCGTGCAGACTTCCTTTATTTGACACCACATTTTGAACCATGTAAGAGGCTGCCGAACCACAAATAACCACAATCAAATCATTTCTTTTTTCACAGAAAGTATTCCAAAAGTGACCAAAATACATTCTGAAATCAGATTTATGAGTATCCAACCATGGCATTTCATCAATAAATATTACTTTTTTCTCCTTTACTCTTAGCCCTGTTAGGTAAACTTTAAGAAGTCCAAAAGCCTCCTTCCAATTCTTAGGTCTATCTTTTTCCTTAAATCTTTTTGAAGAGTTTTTTAATTCCTCAAAAAAGACATCTAATTGTTTTTCTTTATTCCCTTGGTATAAGCCTGTTACTTCAAACTTAATATGCTTTTTATATACATTTCTGATCAGGAATGTTTTGCCAATTCTTCTTCTACCATACAATGCAATTAGCTCAGATTGATTTGATTTCAATGAGTTTGTTAACCTATTTATTTCATATTCTCTTCCTGTCATAATGATATTGACTTCCCAAATGTAATAAAAACATAGCGATTTGGGAAGTAAATAATTTAAAAAATCATTGTTTAGTATTACATATAATTCTAATAGAATATAAAATTTATTTCACTTTTCATAGACTTAAACTCAATAAAATAAATCTATATTCACTTCCCAAATCTAATTAAAAATAGAAGATTTGGGAAGCTAATAATTTAAATGCAATAATTGTAATTTTATTTCGAGATAAGATAATTCAACATAAAAAAACCTCCAATCTTTCGAAAGGAGGTTTTACAAAATTTTAAATTAACAAGCTTAAAATCTTTGATCGTTCTCTTTACAATTAGGATACTTTGATTTATCAAATTTAAACTTTGAAGCTGCGATAGTTTGACCCGATTTGAACTTTTTTAAATCGTATACCATATCGACTCCATCCCTTCCTTTGATCGTTACTTTACTCAACTCGTTCTTGGTTTTATTTATGATTAGAGTAATGGTGTGATACTTTGACTTCTTTGGGTTCTCTGGAAACAACCTAACTTCTTGTAGCATTTTCCCTCCTACTTTTCCTTCTCCAATAAATTTATATTTAAATCCTTTTTCCCAAATAGAAAGCAACTTAGATGGACTCACTAAACCATTTTCTTCTTCAGCCCCATCATTATCTGTAATAGTTACTTCATTGTCGCTTTTTACATACAACCAATTGTATGTCCCATTATTTACCACCACATAATCAGGCGTATAATATGCATATTTCTTTCCTGATTTGTATGCAGTTCCTTTCAATACTGTTTTCTTGATTTTAGGACTCGAAAAAGTTGCTGTAAAGTCAATTACAATGTTGTCCATCGTTTTGTGTTTCTTGCTCAATTTATCAAGAATCACTTTGGCTTTCGGGTCTTTATCGGTATTAGTTCCTTGATAACCAGCCGAAGCTATCAATATTGCTAATCCAAGTAATAAAAATATTTTCTTCATTGTGTTTGTTTAGATGATAGATAATTAAATATCTACGTAAAATTAAATATAATAAATTTTGAGAATTTGACTATAACAAAACGATAACGAATTAAGATTCAATCTATAAACTTATCATGTTTTACTCTCGATTACAATTCTTCCAAAAACCGTTCCAAACTAATTTCGTCAGGTATAAGTACCTTTCTGGCCTTGCTTCCTTCAAATGGACCAACAACACCCGCAGATTCTAATTGATCAATAATTCGTCCTGCTCTGTTATATCCTAACTTTAATTTTCTTTGAAGTAAAGATGCTGAACCTTGTTGATGAATTACCAAAATTCGAGCAGCTTCTTCAAATTTATCGTCTCTATCTTCATCATCAAAAGAACCTTTTGTGGAAGCAGTTTCATCAATATACTCAGGAAGTAACAAAGCATTTGGATATGCTCTTTGTTCTCCAATAAAGTTACAAATCTTCTCAACTTCTGGAGTGTCTACAAATCCACATTGGAGTCTAATTATATCGCTTCCAGTGGAATAAATCATATCACCACGACCAATCAATTGATCTGCTCCACCTGTATCCAAAATTGTTCTTGAATCAATTTTTGAAGTCACACGGAAAGCTATTCTACCTGGGAAATTCGCTTTTATTACTCCTGTAATAACATTTACAGAAGGACGTTGAGTTGCTACAATCAAGTGAATTCCAATTGCACGCGCAAGTTGTGCTATTCTTGCTATTGGTGTTTCTACCTCTTTTCCTGCAGTCATTATCAAATCAGCAAACTCATCAATTACCAATACGATGTAAGGCAAGTATTGATGTCCTTGTTCTGGATTTAATTTTCTTTGAATAAACTTAGCATTGTATTCTTTTATATTTCTTACTTGAGCATCTTTCAACAAATCGTACCTGTTGTCCATTTCAATACACAAAGAGTTCAATGTTGCCACAACTTTTGTTGTGTCTGTGATTATCGCCTCTTCTTCGTCTGGTAATTTAGCCAAGAAATGACGTTCAATTTTATTGAATAAAGTAAGTTCAACTTTCTTTGGATCCACCAATACAAACTTAACTTGCGAAGGGTGTTTCTTGTATAAAATAGAAACCAAAATTGCATTCAAACCTACTGATTTTCCTTGCCCTGTGGCTCCCGCCATCAATAAGTGAGGCATTTTGGTAAGGTCAGCTATCAACGTTTCATTTGAAATAGTTTTTCCAAGTGCTACGGGTAATTCAAACTTCGAATTCTGAAATTTATCCGAACTAATTAAAGCTTTCATCGAAACAATTTGAGGATTGGAGTTAGGCACTTCTATCCCAATTGTTCCTTTCCCTGGAATTGGAGCGATTATTCGAATCCCAAGAGCTGATAAACTCAAAGCAATATCATCTTCTAAGTTTTTAATTTTAGAAATACGCACTCCAGGAGCTGGAACTACTTCATATAAGGTAACAGTAGGTCCTACCGTTGCCTTAATTTTATCAATTTCAATTTTATAATTAGAAAGTGTTTCAACAATTCTGTTTTTATTAGCCTCTAATTCTTCTTTATTGATACTAATTCCAGAAGTTTGTCCATGTGTTTCTAATAAATCAATGGGTGGAAGTTTATACGAGGATAAATCCAATTCCGGATCATATTCTCCAAATTCCTTTACTTTCTTATTGATCTCTCTATCCGTAAGCACCTCTTCTTCAACAGTTTTCACTTCTATCTCAAGTTCTTCAGAACTCTCAGTCTTTACTATTTCAGGAGTTTCTGTACTCATCTCCACAGAAGATGAATCCTCATTGGTAACAGTTATAACTTCAGGCTCAATGGTTTTCTCGATTTCTGGAATAACTACTTCCATCTCATCAGAATCAGAGGTATCCATCTCAACCTCATATTTAGAATCATCGGATTTTTCTACAACCTCTGTTTTTTCTTGTTTCTCAGGGAACATGGAAACAAGCTTGGA
>JBMYYT010000197.1:4222-4473 GCA_049609665.1 Flavobacteriales bacterium
AACTTTAGATAAAAAAGTATTGAACATTGCACCAGTTAATGCAAAAAACGAAAACAATAAAAGGAAAAAAGTACCGATTCTGCCAATAGAATCAGCTAAATACTGGTTAAGTTGGTATCCAAAATTTCCACCCATAAAAAGATTGGTCGATTGGAAAAAATATCCAAAAAAGATAGAGCCCCAAACTAAAGCTACAATTGAAATTTTCAATGTTTTACTTAAAGAAAGTAAAGCATTGCCAGTAAGAATTT
>JBMYYT010000198.1:0-4454 GCA_049609665.1 Flavobacteriales bacterium
ATAATCTATATTTTTAATTCTCGTTTTAAGATTCCTGCCTTCGCAGGAATGACATACTTATTATAATTATCAACCAAAGTGAAGCTGTCAGTTCGAGTGATTGAAAATACTTTCGTATTTTCAATAGTATCGAGAACAGAAGCTGTCACCCACCTCAATCCTCCCTCAAGGGAGGAAGTTAATTACTTCAACTCCTCAAAAACTGCCACAGCATCAAACTCTTCAGCCTCTTTTCCAACTCTCACTATCTCCACACTGTCGATTCCATCTCCTCCTCTGATATCATTTACTACATCCATTCCTTCCACAACATGACCAAAAACCGTATGATTACCATCTAACCAAGGTGTTGCCTCATGGGTAATAAAAAACTGACTTCCGTTAGTTCCGGGACCAGCATTCGCCATTGAAAAAATTCCTTCTGAGTCGTGCTTTAATTCTGGGTGAAACTCATCTTTGAAATCATACCCAGGACCTCCTGCTCCTGTCCCATTTGGACATCCTCCTTGGATCATGAAGTTTGGAATCACTCTATGGAAATTTAATCCACTGTAATACGGTTCTCCCGGAGGTTTTGCCGTGTTATCCAATTTCCCTTCTGCTAATCCAATAAAGTTAGCCACTGTCAAAGGAGTTTTCTCGTGCTCCAATATTAACGTAATACTTCCTTTTGTAGTATTAAATTTAGCGTATAATCCGTTTTCCATTTTTTGTTTTTGTTTGATGCAAATATAAAATATTATTCCTCAAAAAAACAGTACTTTTACGACCAGTAAAAATTTACTTTTTCCCTCTTTTGAAAAACAAAAAAATAATCCCAGCTTATCTACTCACTTTTGTCAATGTAATTGGCTTTAGTATCATGATTCCTGTGTTGCCTTTTATTGTAAAAGAGGCGAATGCACCGGAGTATGTCTATGGATTATTACTTTCTTCATATTCATTTTTTCAATTTATTGGTTCTCCATTTTTAGGGAAACTCTCTGATTCCAAAGGAAGAAAAAACATTCTGTTTATCTCACAATTGGGAACATTCTTGAGTTGGTTAATTTATGCTGTTGCATTTTTTATTCCCTATGTATATCTCGCAGCTTATGAATTTAGTGCAATGGGCAAAGTATTTTATCTTTCACTACCTCTTATGGTAATTGCAATTGCACGAGTGATTGACGGACTTACTGGTGGAAATGTTTCTGTCACCAATGCTTATGTCTCAGATGTGACAACAGCTGAGCAGAAAAAAACAATATTTGGAACCTTAGGAGGGATTGTAGGAATTGGATTTGTTATTGGTCCTGCCATTGGAGGGTTGACCTCAGGTTATGATGAAAACGGGGAGTTTGGATATTTGGGAACTGTGCTAACCGCAGCTGGGATTTCTTTAATTGCTTTGTTGTCGATTCTATTTTATTTAAAAGAATCTTTGCCCGTTGAAAATCGAAGAGAATACAAAAAACATAATTTCATTAAATCCTTCAATATTGCAGGGAGAGTTAATTCCTTAAACCCAAAATACATTGTAAAACAAGTATTAGTACTTAAATCTATGATGAGTGCAACCATGGCATTTTACATTGCAACTATTGTCCTGTTCGTGATTGATTTATTTGATTTCAAACCCATGGGAGTGGGAATATTTTTGCTTGTAGCAGGAATATTTCTTGGGTTCAATCAAGCCATAGTATTTAAGAAAGTTGTTCTTAAATTAGGAGAATTAAAAACGTTAGTTATTGGTTTTACTCTTACTGCTATAGGATTAGTTTTAATAACTTTAACCGATGTACTATGGATTTATATGATTCTCTATTACATCCTTAATCTTGGATTATCCTTGAGTTTTCCTGTTTTCAATTCCTTAATTTCCCAGCATGCCGACCAAAACAAACAAGGTGAAATTATGGGGATAAGTGAATCTATTCAATCCCTTTCAAATGCAATTTTTCCAGTAATTGGTGCTGCTATTTATGGTTTTATTGGATATAATATTTATCTGTTTATGGCTTTAGTGCCTCTGGCAGGAGCGTTTTTAACTTTTAGATTAATAAAAAAATTGAGAAACAATGAATGCTGATTTTGACAAAACGTTTTGGGATTCAAGGTATACAGATAAAAATACGGGTTGGGATCTTGGATCAGTTTCTACTCCACTCAAAGAATATTTTGATCAATTGGAAGATAAATCAATTTCGATTTTGATACCGGGAGCTGGCAATAGTCATGAAGCTGAATATTTGCATAAAATTGGATTCACTGATGTTTCGGTAATTGATATTTCAAAACATCCTTTGGAAAACTTAGCTCAAAGAGTTCCAAGTTTTCCAAAAGAGAATTTAATTCATAATGATTTTTTCAATCATTCAAAAGCCTATGATATTATTGTAGAACAGACATTTTTTTGTGCTCTTCATCCCAGTTACAGAGAGAAATATGTTGCCAATATGTATAATCTATTAAAACCTAATGGAAAACTTATTGGATTGATGTTCAACGCTCCACTTAATGAGGATTATCCTCCTTTTGGTGGAGATTTAGAAGAATATCGAAATCTATTTTCTCCGAAATTTGAAATAAAACAAATGGAAGAAGCTTATAATTCAATTGAATCGAGAGCAGGAAGAGAAGTTTTTATTATTTTTAGAAAGAAATAAGATTTCCTCATGGCAAAAACATCTTCGATTCTTACTCACCAACAGATAATTCAAAAAATTGATAGAATTGCTTTTCAAATTATTGAAGACAATTTTTATGAGCCAGAAGTTTTTATCGTTGGAATTGCCAATAAAGGTTATATTCTTGCTGAACATCTTACCGAGAATTTAAGAAAGAATAGTAATAACAAATTCACTCTTATCAAATTAACTACCAATAAAAGGAACTCTATTGAGTGTCTTACAAATGACACTAAATTGGATATTCCAAAGGATAAAGTAGTGATTTTAGTGGATGATGTGCTGAATACCGGTGAAACGTTAATTCATGCTACGCATATTATATTAAGACACGAGGTAAAAAAAATGCGAACTGTTGCATTGATTGACAGAAGACATAGATTGTTCCCCATCAAAGCAGATTATGCTGGACTAACCCTTTCTACTACGCTCGAAAACCATATTGAAGTGGAGTTTGAGAATGGTGAGTTTTCTGCTTATTTGGAGTGATTACTTGATTCTGTTTTCTATAAAAAAGAGTTGTCATTCCTGCGAAGGCAGGAATCTTCTTCAATATTAAATATTCTCGTGTTAATAGATTCCTGCCTACGCAGGAATGACAAAGAACAGGAAAAGAATAGGCTCAACAAAGAACTTTACTTGACTAAGTACTCTTCAAAACCACCATAAAAGGAACTTTCGAAAGTACTGTCCGAGTTACTTTCAATAAACAAGAGGGAAACATTATATTGATTATTACTATCTAACAACTCAATTGTTTTTTCTTTTCCCATTACCAAAAAAGCAGTAGCCAACGCATCTGCAATAGCACATTCTTTAGTTATTACTGATACACTTAATAAACTATGTGTAACTCCGAATCCTGTTTTTGGATTAATTGCGTGGGAATATTTTATTCCATCAACTTCCCTGAATTTTCGGTAACTCCCAGAGGTCACTACCGATTTATTATTTAATGAAATGGATTCTTGAACTTTTCTATCTTTCACCTCAGAATTAGGTGCTTCCAAAGATACAATCCAAAATTTTTCGGATGGGCTTTTCCCTTTCACTTTCACCTCTCCTCCTATCTCTACCATATAATTCGTTATCCCTTTCCAATTTAAATAATCACATACCACATCAACTGAATAACCTTGTGCTATTGCATTGAAGTTGAATTGACTTCTTGGATCAAGCTTAGCCACATAATTGTCAGTAACGTTATAATCTCTATTAATTGAAGCTCTTATTGAATCAAAAGTCTTATTCCCAGCAGTTGGAATTGAATCTATCGATTTTAAATATTGAATAATTGGATAAATCCCTACATCAAAATGATAATTGGTATATTTTTTTAGTTCTTTCGAATCGATAAAACTTTGGTGTAAATAAGGATAATCCAACTTCCAAACTGTATCTAACTTATTATTGTTAAACTCATTGATTCCCGAACTTTTTTTATAAGTCGAAACCTGAGAATCAAAATCAGTTAAAATATTAAATATATCATCCGAGAAATCTCTGTTCAACGAATCGAAATAGGAAATAAAAAAAGTAGTTCCTTGAGCCTCGCCAATTAACTCAATATATTTTACTTCCTTCTCTTGGTTACAACTAAGAATAAAAAGTCCTAAACTTATAATTATCAATCTTTTCATGATGCTATGCTTATTTTATAAATGAAGTTCATTAACATTATCCCTGCTGACAAAGCAAATGAATAAGTCAATACTTTGGCGCCATGTTTTAACTTAAACTTCAAATGAATTAGTAAAAAAACAAACGTAAATAATAAAGGAATTA
>JBMYYT010000199.1:0-4442 GCA_049609665.1 Flavobacteriales bacterium
AATAAAAAAGCACAAAAAAGATTACTCCCGTATGATGTTGCGCTTGAAAATAGATTAAAGATAGATTGGAAAGCGGAAGACATTTACAAACCAAATTTCATTGGAAACAAAACGTACGATAATTTCCCTTTATCGGAACTAATTGAATTTATTGACTGGACTCCTTTTTTCCAAACTTGGCAATTAGCAGGACGTTTTCCAAGAATATTGGAAGATGAAGTGGTAGGGGAGCAAGCAACAAGTTTATTTGCCGATGCTCAAGAAATGTTGGTTAAAATTGAAAAAGAAAACTGGTTAACTGCAAAAGCAGTAATTGGAATCTGGCCGGCAAATTCAAATGGAAAAGACGATGTGTTTACTTATACGGATGAAAGCAGAAATGAAGTTTCTGATACTTTACATTCGTTAAGACAACAAACTCAAAAAACGAAGCAATTACCTAATTTTTCTTTGGCCGATTTTATTGCTCCCAAAGAAACAGGATTGCAAGATTATATAGGAGGTTTTGTTGTAACCGCTGGGCTCGGAATAGAACCTCACGTCAAGAAGTATCAAGAAGATAATGACGATTATAATGCTATTCTCCTTAAAGCTTTAGCCGATAGATTAGCAGAGGCCTTTGCTGAATTGATGCATAAAAAGGTACGTGAGGAATTGTGGGGTTATGCCAAAAATGAGAATCTTGATAATGATGAATTAATCAAAGAAAAGTATCAAGGAATTCGTCCAGCGCCAGGATACCCAGCTTGTCCCGATCACACTGAGAAAATCACTTTGTTCAAAAAATTAAATGCTACCGAAGAAATCGGTGTAGAATTAACAGAATCTATGGCTATGTATCCAGCTGCTTCGGTTAGTGGATTTTACTATGCACATCCTCAAAGTAAATATTTTGGACTTGGAAAAATTGACCTAGACCAAGTGAAAGATATTGCCGAAAGAAAAGGAATGGAGGTTGATAAAATGAAAAAGTGGTTGAACCCGGTGATAAATTAGTAAATTTTATTTTCTTTCTAATTGGTTTCTCAAAAATATTATTTCACCTTCAAGATGGGTAATTCGTTTTTCATATAATTCTCTTTCTTCTTTTGAAAAAGCGTTATAGGTTTGATTGATATTTCCGAAAGCATTTTCGCAATTTTGAAATATAAAACGTTCATCAAACCCCATGATTTGAGTTAAACTAACTTCAAGAATTTCACCAATCTTTTCCAATTTTGATAAACTAACATCGGTTTCATTGTTTTCAATTCTACTAAATTGTCTTTGACTTAACTCAAGTTGTTGACTCATATATTCTTGAGAAAATCCTTTGAGTTCTCTTATTTTTCTGATGTTTGTTCCGATTTCCATAATACAAATATAACAATATTTGTCTAAATTAGACGTTAAACGTCTTTAATTAGACTTGATTTTTAATAATTTAATTACAGTTAACTCGTAATATTATTTGTCTTTAAAAGTGTAGCTACCAAATATTAGACAAGTCGACCAAGCGTATTCTTGGAAAAATTAATTAAATTTAAATATTATGAAGAAGATAATTTTTGGAAGTTTATTGCTTGGATTTATGGCGATAGCTTTATTAAATAGTTGTAAGAAAGAAATTGAGTTAGAAACGGTTACTCAAAATGAAATCAAACCAGACAAAATAGGTATTTATTATTCTTATGGTAGAATTGTTTACATGGATGATTATGGAAACCAAACTGTAATAGGATATTACATGCGAACCCTTAAAGACCATATGTTTTTTGGATATGGTTGTTGGGATCCAGCGACAAATTGTCTTCCAGATCACGATGTAGGACAATCACCATATGATGGTAATGATAATAATCAAAATATAGAAAATGAGATTGAGAATTTTGGTGTTGAAATTGCCGGTGCTGTAAACAATGGGAATACAGGCATTTTGAATTTTTTTAACAATAAACTTGCACCTGTCACGCAATTTCCTGAGCAATTGATTTCAGATTTTAATAATGGTAGTTTGACGATCAAAAAATTTGAAGGAAGGTACTTTATAGTAAATACTAATGCCACTTCTCATAATGATTTTCCACAATATGATTAACTATTTTAGTCTAATAAGTAGAAAAGGGTTTTTATTAACCTTTTCTACTTTTTTATTGTTTGTTACTTTATCCTGTGTTTCAAAACAAAAAAATAAGGAGATATTTAAAAAAATTACTGATTTAAATATCAAGCGACCATCAGGTCACGAAGATTTCTTTTTTTCTCAAGTTGTTAAGCTTGATTCAATAGAATATTTAGCTATAAAACTTACTCAACAAAATAAAATTGATTTTATTAATTTATATAACCAGACTGTTGATACTGTTGTAAATATACCTATAAAAAAGTCCTTTAAAAGCTTTAATGTTATTAGTTTTGATTCAATATATTTTATGCCCAATTATACTGGTTCGGTATATTTATTCAGTAATGAAAAAATAGACACAATAGTTAAAGGAGGAATGGACCCTGATTATTTAAAGCATTTTGACATGAATGAAACTGGACCGAAAATTGATGTTTTCAACACAGTGGCAAGCCCAATGTTTTATGTGGATAACAACTTCTATTTCAATAACATGATAGACCCAACAATGGAAATTTCTTCACAAAAACCGATGCTTATCTATAAGATTTCTGGGAATGATTTTTCAATAAAATCAAATAACATCTCATTTCCTGACAATATGCTTAAAAAAGAGCATACCTTGGCGCCCTTTGATATGTATTTTTGTTACACCTTAAATAACAGAAAGGAATTAGTTTATTCATTCTGTTTAGACCATTTTATTTATTCTAAGTCATATATAGATTCTTCTGAAAAACATCTTGCTAAGAGCGATTATTTTGATGAATTTCCAAAATTTATAAAAAATAAAGAGGCTTACAACTTTAAACTTCTTGATAAACGTGAAGAAGAAAATTATCGCTATGGTGGGATTTTTTATGATGATTACAGAGACATATACTATCGAGTTGTTTTACACCCAAAAACAAAAAATGAAGGTCAATTAAATGATAAATTTGATTTTAAATTTTCTATTATCGTTTTAAACAAAGATTATAAAAAAATTGGAGAACAATTATTTAATTTTAAAGATTATCTTGGAAATCAAATCCATATCGTTAAAGAAGGAATTATGCTAAAAAAGCATGATGATTTGTCAGGATTTTCTCGATTTACCATTTTTAAACCGCAAATAGATTGATGAAATATAACTATTTGATTTTTATATATTTTATAATTTTTATTAAGTGTTCTGAAAGTAAAAATTATTACACAGAATATTTAACCAAAAACTCTCACTTCACTGATTTCAGCGAAGAAAAAGAATTTATTGTTTATAAAACACCTGGTTGCGGAGGATGCAACAAAAAATTAAAAATGTATCTGGATACAATTCCTGACGCAAATAATATTAATTTAATTTATGTAGTAAAATATCCGAACCAAGAAACCTTAAATTTTTGGAAAAAGAAATTTAAGGGAAATTTTTTTTTAGATCAAAGTGATATTCTTAATCAAATGAATTCTGATATAATTCGATCAGGAAAAATTTGGTTGATAGGAAAAAAAGTGAAATTTAAGTCTTTGAATATTTCAGATGATGTTGTTCAGTTTATGAAAAAATAATAGCACGTAGATAATTTTCATTTAAAAACATTCTTCATAAATTTTAGAATATCACTAATAAAAACTCCATTTTTTGCATAATTCTTAGGAAACCTCTACTTTTGCCAGTCTTATTTAGATACAAAAACAAAAACTATGGAAAAAATGATAATTTATATGCCAATTGCTGCAGCCTTAATTGGACTGTTATATATGTTGGTAAAGAAGTCTTGGGTAATGAAGCAAGACGCTGGAGACGGAAAAATGAAAGAAATTTCTGATCATATTTATGAAGGAGCTTTAGCTTTCTTAAAAGCAGAGTACCGTTTATTAGCAATATTTGTTGTTGCTGTTAGTATTGCTTTGGCAATAGTATCTATGATTGTTCCTTCAACACATTGGATGATTGTAGTAGCATTTATTTTTGGAGCTTTATTTTCAGCATTTGCTGGAAATATGGGAATGAAAATTGCTACTAAGACAAATGTAAGAACAACACAAGCTGCCCGCACAAGTTTACCAAATGCATTGAAAGTTTCTTTCGGTGGGGGAACAGTAATGGGATTAGGTGTAGCTGGTTTAGCTGTATTAGGATTAACCGCTTTTTTCATTGTTTTTTATAACATGTTCATGAGTAGTGGAGATGCATTTGATACGGATAAAATGACTGTAGTCTTAGAAACATTAGCTGGTTTCTCTTTAGGAGCTGAATCTATTGCATTGTTTGCAAGAGTAGGTGGAGGAATTTATACAAAAGCTGCTGACGTTGGAGCTGATTTAGTTGGGAAAGTAGAAGCAGGAATTCCTGAAG
>JBMYYT010000200.1:0-4436 GCA_049609665.1 Flavobacteriales bacterium
GAGTTTAATTTATATCCTAACCCAGCTAATGACTTTGTTAAATTAGATTTTAAAACCACACAATCAAGCAATTCAACAATAAGAATTATTGACTTAAAAGGGAGTGAGGTAATGAATTTGACAAAATCTATCAATCCAGGAAGTAACTTGATTACTATTTCAACTGCAGATTTGAATGAAGGAATCTATATCATCCAAATTAATGATGGGGTAAACCAATTGAATAAGAAAATGCAAGTAGTAAAGTAAACTAAAACCAAGATAAAAAACTAATACTCGCTGTGAATCATAAGATTACACAGCGAGTTTTATTAATTTAAAATTGATACTTGATAAAACTTTTATAAGAAAAATTAAAAGACATCATCGAAAATCGGAATTGGAGCTGTATAAGAACTATTTTTCGTATTGGATGAATATTGCTATGAACTATTATAAAAATGAAGAAGACGCTGCTCTTTGTATCAATGACTCATTTATAAAAATTTGTAATAACATAACTAAATACGATCAAAAGCATAGTTTTTCTACTTGGACAAAAACAATATTGACAAGAACAATACTGGACGATTTAAGAAAAACCAAAAAATATAGAGAAACCATGATGAGTAAAGAGGACATAGAATTAATGAACGTGTCTTATGAAATTGTGGGAGAAAATGAAATAGATGTTTCCTCTCCCAAGTATAGCGTTAAGTCCGCTATGAGCGAGTTACCTGAGGCAACAAAAAAAGTTTTTTCGATGTTTATTATTGATGGTTATTCTCATTCGGATATTGCAGATGAACTTGGAATAACTGTAAATACATCAAAATGGCACGTGAAAACAGGAAAACAAAAAATCAAAGAAATTTTGTTGTCTAAATACAAGAAATGAAAAAAAGGGAAGAAGACATATTGAAGTCAGGTGAGAGAAATTACGAGCTCAAGCAATCTTATTTAGATGATTTAACTAATAAATTAGACTCTAATAAGGTTTTGAGTATCAGAAAAAGAATTTTGTATTTATTTTCTTCACTTGTGCTTGTCGGGATTTTAGGGTTTCTGTTGATAGAAAAGTGTGGCCCAAATGAGTTGGATACTCAATTGGTGAAAGTTTCTAACTCCATTTCTGTAGATAATCCAATAAAGAAAACGACAAAGAAAAATTCTCTTAAATCCAATGATATTGATAAATCAGAAGCAAATGAGACCGTTGTTTCTGTTGAAGTAAAGAATGACAATGGAAATAGTGTGACAGTTGATTCCAAAGAAAATAAACGTTTATCATCAAATTCAGATAAAGCAGGAAATGCCAATGGATTTGATTCAAATAAAAGTGTTAATAGCAAGTTTGTTAAGAGAGCCAATTCAAAGAAAAGAATTGCTTCTCCAATAAACTTGACTGGTTCAGCAAATAAATCAAACTCTAATTCGGGTACATTACCAAAAGATTTTGATTCTGATAAAAATGACTCTTCGATTAAATCAAGGAACAATATTGGACCCTTGACTGATTCAACTTTAAAGAAAGAATTGATTATAATTAAGAATAGCCAAAACAAGAGTAAATCTGATACAAAGCCCGCATTAGTATTGAATGAAACAAAAAATGAATCTGATGAAAAATCATCAACTAATACCCATTCATTTTCCAACAGTAATGAGATTTCCGATAGTTCTTTAGGTGATTTGAAAGACAGTATATATTCCGAAAATCTTGTTGATTCCAATGAAATAATTAAAGATACAATTGTCAATAATTTGACGGATTCAGCAACTTCACTTAATCAAAAATGGAAAGTTTCTCTGCTGGCTGGAACTAATACAAGCTTTTCAAATTTTGGTAGCTTTTCAAATCAAGCTTATTTAGAGAAAAGAAAAGAAGAAAAATCTTTAACTGATTTTGCAGGAGGAATTTCAATAAGTAAAGGATTTGGGGAAAATTGGGTGGTTACTTCTGGATTGAATTATTTAACTTATGGAAGCAATAACAATTACTCTCCAAGTGATTTTGATGTAAGAAATTCTTCGCATTCGAGAGTAGACTCTTCCTTTTCAAATACGATTGATTCCATGTATTATTTACCAACTCGTGCTGTTTTTTATTACATAAAATCAGTAGATACAAGTTACGATTCTATTTATGGAACACACAAAGAATTTGACTCAACAGCTTATAATTCAAGAGGAAAAGCAAAACTTTCTTACATAGAAATCCCTTTGATGATTGGATATTATAAGTCCATTAAGAAATGGAATGTTGGAATAAAAACTGGAATAAGCGTTGGTTTACTAACCAAACAAAGTGGTTATTTCATAGGAGAAGACAGAAAATCAATTTTGGAGGCAAAATCAAATCAATTGATGTTCAATTATATTATTAGTCCAGATATAGAGTATAACTTAACTGATAATTATTTTATTGGTTTTCAGCCTTTTTTCAAATTTGGTTTGAATAATTTATCAATTTCCAGTAACGAACCCATCAGAAGAAATTACAATAGTTTTCAGCTGAGCGCCAAAATCGGTTATCGATTTTAGCATTTAAACGATTCTCTTAATTGCCATTGCATATCCAAGATGCAATCCTTCATGAATATTATTGAATTTAATGGCATCCTCAATGTTAGTAAGAGTCACGTTATAGCTTGTAGTATATTCTTTATAGTCTTTGAACATTTCTGTTTTAAGATCAACTTCCATTTTCTTCGGTAATTCCAACCCCAATTTTTTCAACATTTCAATTTCGTCAGAGGATACTTGACCTTCTGGTTTAGTTCCTATTCGATATTTATGCACCAACTCTTTATCCACATACATTCTATTTCCTGATAGGTTATAACACAGTAATTGTTGAGTAATAATAGAATGACCAAAATTCCATATTATATTGTTGTTAAAACCTTTTGGAATGTGGTTTAAATGGTCGTTTGTTAGTGAGTTAACTAAGTTTAAAAAGTTCTTTCTTGTTTCGGTAAGTTGGGTTAGTTCTGTCATTTAAATTCATTTTTTATTTCGATTAAAAATTCTAAAGTTTTTTCAAAGTAGTTTTCAAGATTTTCATATTCTTCTTCACCAGGAATCCAATTTCCAAACTTCCAAAATTTCCATTCTTTGTTTCCAATCGAAGAAATTAGTAAAAATTGTTGTTCTTTATTTGAATCTGCCACTATAATTGCTCTTTCCAATTGTTCACCAATATCTTTAAGACCATTTTCTTTCCAAATATTAATTAATTCATCATCTACGTTTTTAAGCCAATCAATTTTATCGATTGAATAAAACTCTGGTTCAGTGATAGTTGATTGCGAAAAACCATTGGTAATTTTCATAAACTCCTTATATTCTTTTGGAAGCGTTATTCCCAACTTTTTCTCAATATTAATTATTTCATTATCGTTCGATGGATTGTAACCAATCCAAATATTTTTAATTTGTTCATTTGAAAAAACAATTTGCTCTTCTTTTAATTCTATAGCTATTTTAGAAATGTCTTTTAGTAGTTCTTTCATTTCTTATAATTAGTTGGAAATATTGTTCCCTTTTCAAAAGTATCATTATCTATTAATATATTGCCTATTGTATCATATTCAGTAATTCGTTTTTTATCAAAATCCAGAGTAGCATTAAGTTGTCCACTGATAAAATATACCTTATGAACTCCAACTCTTTTTCCGGTTATTTCTTTCTGTTCAGGATTAAGAAAAGCTCCTTCGTACCAGGTATTTCCGTTGTTGTAAGGAGCAATTACATAAATCGAATCCGTATTTATATGAAAATCTTTTAGCGGATAAATAAACTGTTTATTTACTTCCACAAAACCCATCCAAAGATTTGTGTCATTTTCAAAGTATCCAACTGTAAATGGTTCAGTTTTTCCTTTGTAATAACTGAAGTTATATTCTTCTTTCAATCCGTTTTTATAATTTTCTTTATATCTAATATCTCCGTTTGAGTAGAATTCTAATTGTTGTCCGTGTTTCTTACCATTCAGGTAATTATTTTCTCTTAGGATATTGCCATTTTTCATTTTTTGAATCCAATTCCCTTGTTTTAGGCCATCTTCATCTCTAAAGTTTGTTGAGTCAATCAGTTCTGATTCATGAAGTTTATTTGACTTTGAAATGATATATTCAATATGTTTTTTCGTCTTTACAAGTTTCCAACCTTTATTAAATTCATAAAGTTTAGTAAAGTGATAAATAGTATCCAAATATGAAATAGTTTCAAAAATATTAATAGATTGATTTGTTAATACATTTCCAAATATTTTCAGTTTTATGTTTCTATGTCGAATTGAATAGGATTTGTTACTTAGCTCTTTGACAGGCAGATATGTTCTTCCTAATTTTTTTTCAATCTCAAGTTTGTTTTTTATTCCTTTAAAATAGTAATAACATTTTAATTCTTCATCTGAAGAATTTCCACATAAACCAATAGGTTCTTCACAAATG
>JBMYYT010000201.1:0-4401 GCA_049609665.1 Flavobacteriales bacterium
GGATCATTATTATTTGGATTATCTTGATACCCTACTATGTAACCTATACCATTAAAAAATGTGATTCCCGTAACTTCTTCATTTCCTTCTATTAATTTAGAAAAAAGACTGGATTATTTGATTCGATACCCGCATGGATGTGTGGAGCAAACAACTTCTTCAGTTTTTCCTCAATTGTATCTTTCTACATTTGTAAAATTAAACTCTACAAGGAAAATTGAAGTCGAGAAAAATATAAAAGCAGCAATCTTTAAACTTCAAAATTTCCAAACTTCAAACGGAGGATTCTCATATTGGAGAGGAGGTTCAACAGCCAACAATTGGGGAACCATATATGCATCTCACTTTTTGATAGAAGCCGAAAAAATGGGATATACTCTTCCTTACGGAATGAAAAATAAGTTTATTAATAATCTAAAAAGTTCAGCAAGATCATGGCGAAAAACTACGAATAGCAGATACTACCGTTACCAAAGTCATGAAACAATGCAAGCATATCGGTTGTATGTGTTAGCATTAGCGAACTCTGCTGAAATGGGCGCAATGAACCGAATGAAAGAAATTTCAAATCTTTCGGTTAATGCTAAATGGAGATTGGCGGGTGCTTATCAGCTCAAAGGTCAGAATAGTGTTGCAAAAAACATGATATTCAATGCTCCAACAGAGATTGAAGCATACAGAGAATTATCTTATTCTTATGGTTCATCGGTAAGAGATGAAGCTATGATATTGGAAGTGTTGAGTTTGATGAAAGAGAAAACAAAAGCGGCATTTATGGCGAAGAAAGTTGCAAATCAATTGGGTGAAAATACTTGGATGAGTACCCAGACTACTGCATATTCTTTGATTGCAATGAGTAAGTTTTTAGAAGGAAAATCAACCTCGAACCTGATGAAGTTTAGTTATAAATTAAATGGAAAAGGTGAATCTGTTAATTCTGACATTCCAGTATATGTAGCTAAAAACAGCCCTAAATCTTCTAAAGATGGAAAAGCTTCATTGACTAATACAGGAAGTGGAATCTTATATGTACGATTGATTACCAAAGGAATACCAGTTGAAAGTAATGACTTGGAAAAGGATAATAATCTTAAAATGAATGTCACTTATTTGGATATGAACGGAAGTTCGATAGATCCAACTAAGATAAAACAGGGAACTGATTTCAAAATGAAAGTAACTGTTTTCAATCCGGGAATAAAAGGAGATTTAAAAGAAATGGCTTTGTCACAGATTTTCCCATCGGGATGGGAGATACATAATGCTCGAATGAGTAACAGCAGCAGTAATAACGGTGATTCTTACTATGATTATCAAGATGTAAGAGACGATCGCGTTTATACGTACTTCTCTTTACGAAATGGAAAATCTAAAACTTTTACAGTTAATTTGAATGCTACTTACGATGGAAAATTCTATTTACCTTCAATACTCTGTGAGGCTATGTATGATAATTCTGTAAGTTCTGTTAAGCCTGGGAAGTGGGTTGAAGTGATTAGGAATTAATCAATTATGAATTACGAATTATGAATTTGAAATTGCGAATTGTTTCGATTTTAATATTTTTACTTTGCAGTTGTCACCAATTTAAAAAAGTTGATACTTCGGTAAATTCGATTAAAAAAACTAATTTTTTTGATCATCAGTATTTTATAACTGAATGTGATTCAATAAGAAAAGGTAAAACTTTTACCTATTTGTTTTCGCGTTTTCAGGTTAATACTTTTGCAAATTCTACCAAAGTGTATTGTAGTCCATCAGGAGATAGTAAGGTAATTGATTCCATTCCTTTTAACTCTATGTTTAGGGGACAAATCATTGTTAATAATAACGGTGTTAATTGGTTGGATTGTAATATCAAAGGGAATTTAGGTTATGTAAAAAGAAACGACATTGAAAAAGCACAAATACTGTCTGATTATGGGTTATGGTGCAGTTTAGGATATAATTCTAACAGCAAGAAGAATGAGATCAAAATTTTTAATCGCAAAAATTACAATGTTGTTAGTGGTTCTTTTTCTTTTGATTCAATTTTTAAATATGACGAATTAAAACAGCTTAAGTATGTTAATATAGGTCAGTCAAAGAACATATTCTCTTATAAAACCTATACTGAAACTGTTCCCAAGAAATCATTTGAACAGTTTATCTTAGTTGATACGAATAATAAAGATATAATTCCAATTGCTAACAGTTATACAAATGAAGGGGATTATTATTACAGTGATGTAATAAGCGAATATTATTATTTACCAGCAGTTTTCCCCAATGGTGACACATTACACGTACAAAATGGAGATGTAAATAATATTTTCGATGAACAAAATGCAAAGTTAAAAATTTGGACTATTCCTGATTCAATAAGCAAATCAAAAAAGGATATCGTGGTGAGAAAGTTTTTTCAATCAATCCATCAATTGGATAAAAAATCGGGTGAACCTATGTATGATGCGGATGGAGATGAAATTAGAAAATACATTTACATTACAGAATATTATCGTTGGTCCAATAATAAATTGAATTTGATAAGAAAATTTGATTTTTAGTAAATTCGGGAAATCACAATAAATTTATGAAAAAACTATTTACACTTATAATATCAATACTATTTCTCTCAAACTGCGTCAAATTCAAAACAGCAGATTTAGTAATCCATAATGCTCGTATTTACACTGTAAATGAAGAATTTGAAGTGGCACAAGCCATGGCTATCAAAGACGGTAAGATTGTGATGATAGGGAAGGAGCACGAGATTATGAATAAATACCGTGCGGATGAATTGATTGATGCTGAGACAAAACCAATTTATCCTGGATTTATGGATGCACATTGTCACTTTTTAGGTTCTGGACTTAATTCTTTGGCTGTGGATTTGAAAAAAGTAAGGGATATAAAAGAATTTCTTTTAAAATTACACGATTATCGTGAATCAAATGCAGAGATGAAGTGGTTGATTGGATATGGCTGGGACGAGAATAATTGGAATTTTAGTACTTCGCAAGCCTTTGAGGCATTGAACAAAACTTATCCGAATCTTCCGGTATTGTTATGGAGAGTAGATGGACATAGTTTATTAGTTAATTATAAGGCATTAGATTATACAGGAATCAAATTTGAAACTTTTGATGGAATAATATCCGAAGGACTTATTCCAACTTTCACCAAAGCAATTCAATACACGGAAGCCCAGAAGAAGCAAGGATTAAGATTTGCCGAGAAAAATTTCTTGTCAAAAGGAGTGACAACTGTTTCAGATGCGGGATTAACAGTCCCCGAAGTGAAATTGATTCGAACCATGCAACAATCTGGTGTGTTGGATATGAATGTTTATGGAATGCTATATGCTTCGGATGCTGCTTTAGCTTTTGATACAATTTGGGAAGATAAATTGACTGTTAATGCTATTAAAGTAGTGTTGGATGGCAGTGTTGGATCACAATCTGCTTGTTTTAAGCAACCGTATTTAGGAACTAATAATTATGGAAAACTCTTGATGACTCGGGATAGTTTTAGAAAAATAGCTCAAAGAGTTTATGATAAAGGAATGCAATTGAATGTCCACTGTATTGGAGATTCTGCCGTTAAAGTAGCTCTTGAAGAAATGGGAAAAATCTTGAAGGAAACGAATGGATTGGGGTGGAGAATAGAACACGCTCAATGTGTGGATGAATCTGAAATGGAGTTATTTGCAAAATATTCTATCATTCCTTCGGTTCAACCGACTCATTTGGTGGATGATCAAAAAATGGCAATTAAAAACTTAAATCAAGAACAGCTGAAAATATCTTACCGATTAAAATCATTATTAGAAACCATTCACACTATTCCATTAGGAACGGATTATCCTGTGGCTTCTAATAATCCTATCCATACTTTTTATAATGCAGTATATAGGCCAAATGCTCCTTGGATTTCTGATTCTGAAAACCTAACGAGGGAAGAAGCTCTAAGAGGAATTACTTTTTGGGTTGCATTAGCTAACAAATCCTACGAAAAGAACGGAAGCCTTGAAGTAGGAAAAGATGCTGATTTTGTGATTCTTAATCGGGATATAATGAAAGTTCCGCAACAGGAAATTAAAGATGCTGAAGTTATTTCTACTTATATCAATGGAGAAATGGTTTATGAGAATTAATTAAGCCCAGCCAGTTTCCAAACCTTATTTGAGTTTTAAATTTGTAACCAATCCAACTATTGTAGTTATATGGTGTAATTAAGAATAATGAAGAAACGTTTATTTATTATATTGTTAGTGTTGATTTGGGTCAATAGTTTATTTTCTCAATCCAAACAAATAGTTGTATTGGACATTGTTTCAAACAAACCTATTCCTTTTGTCAATGCAGTAGTGAAAAATACTCATAAAGGCTGGAATGGAAATGAGAAGGGAATTGTAAATAT
>JBMYYT010000202.1:0-4397 GCA_049609665.1 Flavobacteriales bacterium
GATTCTGAATTTGGTAGAACAACTGATCCTGTTAGAATGTATATGCGTGAAATGGGAACAGTTGAGCTATTGACAAGAGAAGGAGAAATTGCAATAGCTAAAAGAATTGAAGAAGAATTGAAAGCAGAAGGAGTAACAGTAAAACTTGATGATGACGACAACAGAAAACCAGGTTGGAAATTTGCTGAATACGAAATGAAAGGAGTACCTCTAAGGATTGCAATTGGTCCAAGAGATGTAGAAAATAATGTGGTTGAATTAGCCAGAAGAGACATTCAGGAAAAATCCTCTGTGGCTCAAGAAGGAATTGCGAAACACATTTCATCTTTATTAGATGAAATTCAAGATACGATTTACTCCAAAGCCTTAAATTACAGAGATGAGCACATTACTGAAGTAAATTCTTATGATGAATTTAAAGAAGTTTTAGAATCCAAAGGAGGATTTATCTCAGCT
This sequence comes from Flavobacteriales bacterium, assembly GCA_049609665.1. GTDB lineage: Bacteria > Bacteroidota > Bacteroidia > Flavobacteriales_D > CAJJDF01 > CAJJDF01. Next base: position 457 of record JBMYYT010000202.1, read on the forward strand.
CACTGGGATGGAACAGAAGAAACAGAAGAAAAAATAAAACAAGAAACAAAAGCTACAATTCGTTGTATCTTATTAGAAAACAAAAAAGAAGAAGGAAAATGTATAGTTACAGGAAATCCTTCGTCAGAAAGAGTAATCTTTGCAAAAGCATATTAAAATAAACTATGGAAAATAAAGAATTAGATCAAATAGCTGATACTCTTTGTACAAAATCAACTTTAAAACAAGATATTTTCAAAAATACGGTAGACCAGTTTCAAGAAATGAAAAAGGTTGCTTTTCAATTAGTTGAAAATTTAAAAGAAAAGATTTGCAACAAGGATGAACGAATAATTGTTGACTACCTTGAAAAAAGCAAATATGAATTTCATATTACGCTTGCTGGTGACGTGTTAGTATTTAATCTTCATTCCAATGTATTCAAGTTTGATGAAAATCATTCAATTTGGAAAACTCCTTACTTAGCAGAAAATGAAATGAGAGGATATACAGGAATAATAAATGTATATAATTTTCTTGCTGATTCATTTAGATTCAATAGAATTAACGATACAGGATATTTAATAGGAAGAGTATTTATTAATTCCGAAAATCATTTTATTACTGAAGGAAAAAGAAAGATGGGCTTCCTTTATACCGAATTTGAAAAATTAATTTTCAATCCGGAGTACATGGAAGACATTATTGAGAACCTAATGATGCACGTATTAGACTTTGATCTTTATGCGCCTTTGTATGAACAAGTTAGCGAGGTATCAGTGTATCAAATAAAAAGCACAGGAGATTCTATCCAGCTAAAAACTGGAAAAAGAATGGGGTTTCAATTCGGTACAGAAATAGAAGTGAAATAAAAAAAAGCGAAATATTTTTTGTAATTAAAAAAATGTTCTAAATTTGCAATCCCAAAACAACAATTGGGAGACATTTTGGCCCGTTCGTCTATCGGCTAGGACCCAGGATTTTCATTCCTGTAAGAGGGGTTCGATTCCCCTACGGGCTACTATAGTTTTAAACTAATTAAACAAACAAAATTATGGCTAATCACAAGTCAACAAAAAAAAGAATTAGATCATCAGAAGTGAGAAGACTTAGAAATAAGTATTACCACAAATCTGCAAGAACTGCTGTTAAGAAATTAAGAGCAATGGAAGACAAGAAAGAAGCAACAGCTTTCCTACCAAAAGTAGCAAGCATCTTGGATAAATTGGTGAAAAGAAACATTATTCACAAAAACAAAGCTGCTAACTTGAAGTCAAGCTTGACGATTAAAGTGAATAGTTTATAATTAGTTTTTAATTAAAATTTAAAAACCATCTTGAAGTTAATTCGAGATGGTTTTTTTTTGCTCCAAACTCTCATAAATTCTACAATCTCTTGTATCTTTATACTCTTAAAAACAAAGACTTTTATACCCAATGAAAATTTCTTACAACTGGCTAAACGATTACCTTAATCTTACCATATCCCCAGAACAAACTTCTGAGATACTGACCGATATCGGATTGGAAGTGGAGAAAATAGAAACTATTGAAGCTATAAAAGGCGGACTAAAAGGATTAGTGATTGGAGAAGTTTTGGAAGCAATAAAACATCCAGGTGCAGATACGTTGAAATTAACTAAAGTAAATATTGGTTCAGAAACGCTTTCTATTGTTTGTGGAGCGCCAAATGTAAGGGAAGGATTGAAAGTAGTGGTCGCAACAGTGGGTACAATTCTGAATGCAGAAGATGGCGAAACATTTAAAATTAAAAAATCTAAAATAAGAGGAGAAGAATCCTTTGGGATGATTTGTGGAGAAGATGAAATTGGATTGGGAAAAGATAGTTCTGGAATCATGGAATTAGATTCTAACGCAAGCATTGGAACTCAAGCCGCAGATTATTTTGATTTAAAAAACGATACTGTTTTTGAAATAGGATTAACACCAAACAGAGCTGATGCAATGAGTCATTATGGAGTTGCCAGAGATTTGATGGTAGCTCTGAAACATAAAGAAATTCTACCAAAGGAAGCAGAATGCTGTTCTCCTTCTGTGAGAGAGTGGAAAATTGACAACACGGATTTACCAATCTCAATTGACATCAAGAACACTGAAGCCTGCCCAAGATACGCAGGAGTTACCCTTTCTGGTATCACAATCGGAGATTCTCCAGAATGGCTGCAAAAAAGATTAGAAGCTATAGGATTAGCTCCTATCAACAATGTAGTGGATGCTACTAATTATGTTTTACATGAATTGGGACAACCTCTTCATGCTTTTGATGCTGCCAAGATTAAAGGAAACAAAGTAGTGGTACAAACAGCCACCGACAAACAAAAGTTTACCACATTAGACGAAACTGAAAGAGAATTGCACTCGGAAGATTTAATGATTTGTAATACCGAAGAACCAATGTGTATTGCTGGAGTTTTTGGAGGTTTAGAATCTGGCGTGAGCGAATCTACAACTTCTATTTTCTTGGAAAGTGCTTATTTCAATCCTGTTTCTGTCCGAAAAACAGCCAAAAGACACGGGCTAAATACAGATGCTTCTTTCCGATTTGAAAGAGGAATTGATCCTGACATTACGATTTATGCGCTTAAAAGAGCTGCTTTACTAATCAAAGAAATTGCTGGAGGAACAATCTCTTCAGAAATTCAAGAGCACTACCCTACTCCAATTGAAAACCACAAAGTTGAATTCAATTACGATAATTGCAACCGACTTATCGGAACTAAAATTCCAACTGAAACAATTGATTCAATCTTGGAAGATTTAGATATAAAAACGATTTCAAAAGATGGAAACGATTTAGTATTAGAAGTTCCAGCCTATCGAAACGATGTATTAAGAGAAGCGGACATTACCGAAGAAGTATTGAGGATTTTTGGATTCAACAATGTACCTGTCCCTGAGAAACTAAATACGTCTATCACTTACCGAGAAAAAACAGATTCAAGAATATTATTGAACTTAGTTTCGGATAGATTGAGTGATAATGGTTTTGCAGAAATCATGTCCAACTCTCTTTCCAAATCAAGTTATTTAACTGATTTTGAATCGAAAAAAATAAAACCTGAGTATGCCGTTAACATGCTCAACCCATTAAGTAGCGAATTAGACGCAATGCGTCAATCCTTATTATTTAATGGAATGGAGGCGATAATTTACAACATCAATCGTAAGAATAGCGATCTGAAATTATACGAGTTTGGTAAAACTTATTACAAGTTTGAATCTGGATACGAAGAAAACCAAGTATTAAGTTTGTTCGTTACTGGCAACGAAAACTCAGAAAATTGGGACAATACCTCTAACAAAGAAGTTGATTTTTTCTCTATCAAAAAAGAGGTGCTGAATACACTAAATAGATTGGGAATTATGAAAAACTTCCATACCAATGCAACTAAAAATGAATTGCTTGCAGAAGGTTTGGCAATTTCTATCAATAAAAAATCCGTTGCTGATTTTGGAAGAGTAAGTAAAAAAGTGTTGGCTCATTTTGGGATAAAACAACCTGTGTATTATGCAGAAATCAACTGGGATAGTGTGTTGCAATTAATGATGATGAACAAAACGAAATACAAGGAATTGGCAAAGTTCCCAAGTTCGCGTAGAGATTTATCTTTATTGATTGACAAGAAAGTGAAGTTCGAGGAAATAAAAGAAATTGCCACTCGAGTAGACAGAAAAATTTTGAAAGAAATCGGTTTATTTGACATTTATGAAGGCAAAAACCTGGATCCAAACAAAAAATCTTATGCGGTTAGTTTCTTATTTCAAGACGAAAACAAAACTCTTGTCGATAAGCAGATTGAAAAGATTATGACTAAGATTCAAAGTGAATTGGAGAGTAAACTGGGAGCGAGTTTGAGATGATAGATATTTCAGTATGAAAGTAAAATGTAGACATTGTATTCCAAAAGAAGGAATTAAAATTCAAAAGTTGAATTTTGAAGA
>JBMYYT010000203.1:0-4369 GCA_049609665.1 Flavobacteriales bacterium
TTCACAATGGTAAGAGCGCTTCCGTTAATAAAACGAAGTGCTCCTCCATCTCCACTGGTTTTTCCATTTATTAAAGCTACACTGTCTAGAACTAATGTCTTAATTGTTGAACTAGATAAATCTATGTGAAAAATACGGTTGGTATTGTTTCCACTAATAAACAAGGTATCCGTTGCATTGTATAAACCAATAATGGTTAAGTTCTTATTAAATGCTATTTCACTTGTTAAAACAATTGAATCGCTTCCTGATGCAATTAATGATTCATCAAAACGGATGGTGTCTCCTGGACAGGCGTCTGCTATGATTTGACGTAGAGAACCTGGACCTGAATCATTTGTGTTAATAACTGTATCTATCTCATTAGATTTTATAGTTAAATCCAAAGTTATGATTGAGTCGCAACCTTTTGAATTATTTACTGTATGAGTAGCCGTATTATTACTTGAAGTATAAGTGTTTCCATCAATCCAAGTGTAACCGTTACACGCCAATATAACATCTGTTGAACTTGTTGAATTATTAATTGTCAAGTTCAAGGTTATTATGCTATCGCATCCTTGTGAATTGAACACTGTATCTTTTGCAGTTGTGTTACTTGTTGTATAAGTAACTCCATTTCTCCATGTGTAACTGTCACAAGCTGTGATTGTTTCCGTACCAAACGATTTGTTTCTTATTATTAAATATAAGGATACAATACTGTCACAACCAACTGAATTTCGTAATGTATCTTTAGCTGTTATATTGTTCGTGAAGTACGTAACTCCATTAATCCATGTATGGCTATCACAAGCCACAACAAAATCAGGTGTGATTGAAGGACTTGAATAAACTATATTCATTGTATCTTTTGATGAAGAACAACAAGAAGACAAAACTTCCCATACAAACAAATTACTTCCAATAACTAAATCAGATACTGTAGTGCTTGACATGGAAGGATTTGAAACTATTGCAGTTCCTAAAGAACTCCACATTCCTGAACCAAAAACTGGCGTATTTCCTGATATTATTGATCCTGAAGCTTTGCAAGCAGCTTGATCATTTCCTGCGAATGCTTGTTCGGGTCCTTTAAAAGGAATGTTATAAAATCCTTTATAATCATTTGCTCCATAAGTAACATCGTATCTTAGATTAGTATCTAACGTTATATTTACTGATGCTCCTGTCGGATTTTGAGGATTTGCATGAGAATTAAATCCCCATGTTGATGAAGAAGATGAATAAAAGGTAGCTGTTTGACGTGGACAATTAATTTCTGTTGCAAAAATTTCTGGTTGTCCTGATAGATTAAAACTTAATTGAGACATACTAAGTGCGTTTCCACCCTGCAAGGATAAATTAACAGAAACTCCATTGCTACCATCTCCACCATTTCCGCCATTTCCACCATTTCCACCATTTCCACCATCACCACCGTATCCAACTTCTCCTCTTGGTCCAATCCCTCCGATTCCACCTGAGCCTCCATTACCTCCTGCTCCTCCAACTCCTCCAGAACCACCAGTTCCTTGGTTTCCAGGTAAAAAATTACATTGAGACAAAATTCCATTCATACCATTTGAAACTAACATAAGCGCAAAACTACTTCCTCCACTTGTTCCACCAGTTCCTGCAGTACCTCCGCAACCTCCGCCTCCACCACCGCCTCCAGCTGCACCAACTCCATCATTACAAACAGTAATGAAAGTTTTGCCTCTATCCTGACCTCCACCACCACCTCCTCCTGAACCTCCTTGACCTCCCTGACCTATTGATCCAGTTGCTCCAGTACCTCCTGGAATATAAAACCCACCTATATAAGAACCAGAAGAAACAGATGCTCCATTTGAAGCATTTGCTCCATTTGCTCCGCCATTTCCACATCTACCTGCTTCATTGGTAGTTTTTCCTGTTCTTGTGGATTGGCATACTTGAAATATTCCTTCCCAATTTCCGCTTCCTCTGCATTGTGAGCTGCCTGGACCGGGAATAGTATTTAATCCAATTGCACTAAACCCTCCTCCTGCTGGAACACCACCCCCATATCCACCTCTACCTCCATTTCTGCCTTCATTTCCGCCTCCTCCACCTGATCCTCCTGCTCCTCCTTCTGAAAAATCAGTGGAAGTTTGTCCAGAATTACCAATACAACCTATACTTCTCCCTGGAGCACTGCATCTTGCACCTCCTAAAGCTCCAGAACATCCGTTTCCCCCGATTCCTACTAAAGGTTCTAACCAATCATCATCTTCATGTCCATTTTGACCATTAGTTCCATCACTTCCATTACCACCATCTGTCCCATCCATACCATTAACACCATTTCCAGCATCACCAACAATAATTTGAGTTCTAACAAATTTATAGTTTGAACAAGAAGTAAGATGCACCCCGTAAGTTGACATACCAGGCATATTTGCATTATCGGTGGTTATAGTTATATCTTGGAATCTAAATCCTGAAATTCCATTTCCATAAAAAGCCACTAACCTCAAAGCATTGGCTGGACCCTCTGGATTTGCAGTTGTACGATTTATTTTAGTTGCACCTGACAAACTGGACTTGACCCAATTAGTTGAATTAAAACCACCTTCAAGAGTAATACTGTCTTTTAGTGTTATTGGAGCGGTAATATTATAAGTTCCCATTGCAACTTTAATCACTGTTCCTGGAGTAGATAATCCTATAGCTATGGAAAGACTTGTGGGATCGGAACTTGTACCTAAATTTGAGGCAGTTCCAGTAGGAGAAACATAAATAATTTTGCAACTTGATTGAGAAAAAGAAAAACTTTGAATTAATATATTCAAAGCAAATAAGGAAAGTAAAAGCGACTTCATACGGTATAATTTTGGTTAAAAAATTGTTAACCAAAGTTATTTACAATACTTGCCAATTCATATACGTACCCCTACGTAGATTTTATAGTTTTTTGTAGATTTATACTTTATGAATAAAAATGGAATAATTCTCTTAGTTTTTGTCTTGTTTTCACTTACAGGAAGCACGCAAGAATCTCTAACATCAATCTCAGATATTAAGGAGGAATATTCGTTTACAACTAAATCATTCGGCAAAGAAGAAGGCTATTTTATCAAAGATTATAAATCCAGTTTAGTGGATGAATATGGAACTTTATGGGTAAGTGGAGCTGTCGAAAATCCTTTAAATAATCAATTTAATCAGCTCTATTCGGGTTTGTTCTTTTTTAATGGGTCTAAATTTCAAGAATTTCCTTTTCCTGATAGTCTTAAGCAAGGTGGAATAAAATTGCTTAAGGGCTACAACAAAGAATTTATTGTTTTACAAGAACGAAACAAACAAGTAAAAATATTATTAATTGACCCCTTCACTCTTAGCTATAGGTCAATTGAAACTCCTGAGTTTAAAAATAAAACACTTAAGTTTTCCAAAACTTTTTTCTTTAAAAACGAATTGCATTTGTTATTTTCATTCAATTCAACATGTGAGATTTACAAATTATTAGAGAATAATAAGCTCACATTAATCAAGGAATTCAATCTAAATGTGGCTGACATTCCCTATTTTGAAACTGTTATTGGATTTAATGAGACTATTTTTATGAATGATAAACATTCAGGAGTCTATATTTACAATAAAAAAAACAACAAAATAACTAAAGTAACTACCTCCGATTTAGGAATTAATTTTAAGAATGAACCAAAAATAAAAATCTCTAATGACTTGACATACAGAGATACCAATTTCTTCAAATTTAATATATCAAATAACTACTATTACTACGATGAAGTTAATTCAAATTGGAAAACAACAAATTCGAATAGGTTCCCTTTCAATACTGTTTCGAACGGTCAGTTATTTAATGATAAAAGTGAGATTCTTTCTTTCTGTTCTAACAAAGAGAATGGAATTAAATACCTCGAAGTTTATTTAAAAAGTGATGACGAAAAAGCAGCTTCCATTCCACTTGAAGAATTTACTTACTCCCCAAAAATGAATTCTCGGAATTATAACAAAGAAGTATTTGTTTTTAATCAAAATCAACTCAAACAAATTTCGTTCAAAAGAATTAAAGTAAAAACGTTTTTGAAGAGATATAGTATTAGGGCTATGCTACAATTGAATGAAAATAGGGTGTTGGTGGGAACAGAATTAAACGGTCTGAAAGAAATTAATTTAAAAACTGGAAAAGAAAAAGAATTTTATGGGTTTTTAAATGGCGAAAAGTTTTCGCCAAATCATGCACGGGGATTTTATAAAGATTCTATAGGAATTTACACCAATTATGGAAGTGGAATTTGTCTAATTAATAATAAAACAATTTAGCCATTCAACAATCAATAAAATACTAACCATGAAAATAAGACTTGGAAAAGGAAAAATCGAACTTAAAAAAAGTAAA
>JBMYYT010000204.1:0-4297 GCA_049609665.1 Flavobacteriales bacterium
TCATTCTCATTGTATAATAATCACAGAAAACACTTTCTTTCTCTATATTACCCCAGTTAAATCCTTTGATTGTACCCAGTCCTTTTCCATCAATCTCCTCTCCCATTAATAAAGGATACATTTTATCTCTGTTATGACCAGGATTACGAATTGGAACAAATTTAGCTGTCATTCCTTCTATCTGGAGATATTTACTTAAACCTCTGTTGCTTCCTTGAATTGCAGTTGAAGTAAAGCAAATTGGTCTTTTCCAATCATATGCCGCCAAGATATCGATCAACGCTAAATCAGCTTTGCTAATATAGCTTCCAGAAAGAGTCCATTCTATTCTATCAACTAATTGATTTCTTTGATCCTCTCTTACCAATCCGTTTTTAATACAAGCTTCTTTGTCTACATCCAAATAAAGCTTGTTAAAAGGAACTCTTGAATATCCAAACTTAGCATCTCGCGGATTTTGATCTCTTCCTTTTTTCATGTAATCTACAAATGCTGAAACCGAAACCGCCTTATCATTAGGACTTATAATTACGATATCTCTCGTACCCGCTCTAAAATCAGGTTCTTCAAGAATTGATTTTACTGGTTCCGCTTTGTAAGTTTTCTTCTTAAGTTGATTGTAATGCCAATCTGAGCTTAATAAACTGTAGTTCATGACTTTCATATCAGTTCTTATTCCTTCTACTTCTTGAGCGTACCATAGTGGGAACGTATCGTTATCACCAAAACAGAATAAGATTGCATTCTCATCACATGAATTCAAATAGTTTTTGGCAATTTCTCTTGCAAAGTATCTATTACTTCGGTCATGATCGTCCCAACCTTGGAACCCCATAATGATTGGAGCAATCAACCCTAATCCAACTACTAATGAGGCTAATGCACTTTGATTCTTTAAGTTTTTATGAATAAACATTGGAATAACAATTATTGCAATTCCTACCACTGCCATAAATAAAATGGAGTAAGAGAAAGTGTGACTTCCCCCAGTTATGGTCTCTATCAAATAGAATAATATTCCTGCACCAAGAGCCGATATGACTCCAACACCTGTTTGCTTCATATCTTTTGTCATTGCCCATTTATACATGGCTACTACTCCAAATCCTATCCATATAGCAAACGCATAAAAAGATGCAGCAAATGTATAATCTCTTTCTCTCGGTTCATAAGGCCTTGGATTCAGATATATCATAATTGCGAGACCTGTGAAAAAGAACAATAAGAATATAGTAAAAGCATCTTTTGGAGCTTTAATTACCATAAATACTAATCCCAACAATCCTAGTAAAAGAGGTAGGTAATAGTACTTATTGTATGCCTCATACATCTTCATTGTCTCAGGTAAATCATCCTGAGTCCCTATTCTCTCCTTATCAATAAAGTTAATACCCGATAACCAGTTTCCTCTTGTCAGAGCTCCTTTATAAATCATTCCGTCTCCCCCATAAAATTGGTTATGACCTTGAACATCATTTTGTCTTCCTGCAAAATTCCACATAAAATATCTGAAATACATCCAGCCCATTTGATAATCCTTGAAGTAATTGAAGTTCTCACTTCCAGTTGGTAAATAAGCATCAACATAACCACTTCCCTGTTTTATTTTCGGGTCTTTGGCCCTTACTTTCATGTATTTTGCTCTCTTTGGTCCTACCCTATTGGCTCTATAATTAGTCCAAAACATATACCCTTGTATTTTTTCTTTTCGAGTATCAAACATCCTTGGAAACATAGTGTATTGATCCTCGTTGCCAGGAGGATATATTTGTTCAAATCTATTTCCAATTACTATGTATTCAGGCTTTATTTCAAGATTAGGAAGCTTTGATTTATTTAAAAATTCTCTTGCCTCATACTCAGTACCGAATGAATATTTTTTTCCTTTAAAACTTGTTGTATAAGCCTTAAAATATTTTTTACCAGTAACTTCCCCCGTGTTTTGTTTTGCAGGAGAGTTCCATTGGTGTCCATACAGTAATGGCCAGTCTCCGTATTGTTCCCTTCCAAAATAGGACATTAAAGCCGGAATAGTTTCTGGATTATTCTCATCCAAAGGAGGGTTTGAATTTGATCTAACAACAATCATTGCAAATGTTGAAAATCCAATAATTAGCACTGTAAATGCTACTGTTATGGTATGGAAAAGTCTCATTCCGTTTTTATGGAAATAATAAGTTCCAAAACCAAGAATTGCAAAAATTAAAAAGAAAAAGAAAAAAGCTCCTGTATTAAAGCCAAATCCCATTCCGCTAAAAGACCTCTCAACAGCATCAGCTGATTTAAGTATAAGCGGAATAAATGCTGAATTTAAGAATCCTAAAATTGCAATTGAAATAACTCCCGTTAGGATAAATCCTTTGATAGTAAATTCGTATTTTTTAAAGTAATATACAAACGCTGCAGCCGGAATCACCAGTAAGTTCAAAAGGTGGACTCCAACCGAAATTCCTACCAAGAAAAACAATAAAATAATCCATCTGTCTGCGGAAATCTTATTGTGATTTTCTTCCCATTTCAGTATCGTCCAAAAGGTAATGGAAGTAAAAAATACCGACATGGCATACACCTCGCCTTCTTCTGCTGAGAACCAAAATGAATCACTGAACATAAAACAAAAAGAACCTACAAGTCCTGCTCCCATAACCGCAATAACATCTCCAAGAGAAGCTTCTTCACCATTGGTCATCACTACTTTTCTTGCTAAGTGGGTGATTGTCCAAAATAAAAACAGAATAGTAAGTGCACTACTCAATGCAGAAAGAATATTAACCATGTAAGCTGCATTTTCAGGAGCTGAAAAAGCTGAAATTAATCTCCCCAACATCATAAAAGTAGGTGCTCCAGGTGGGTGACCAACTTCAAGTCGGTTAGAAGTAGCAATGTATTCCCCGCAATCCCACAAACTGGTTGAAGGCTCAACAGTTAGCATAAACACAAGTGAGGCAATCACCAATACAATTACACCCACAATATTATTTATCTTTCTATAATTCATAGTTTTTATTTTTGTTGAGCAAATATAAAGAAATAAACACGTGATTTTAGGCACAAATCCTATAAAATATGTTAAACCTTTTTCAAGTGATTAATTTTAATTGAAGGCAATTGGTTATATTTGCGAGATTTTTAATATTTAATTCAAAATAATGTCAAAGAATACTGCCGAAAGAGCTAACCTTAAAGATGAAAACAATTATGTTTTTCAAAGATGTTTAAAAGCTTATTACGAAGCAAAAAACATTGTGTCAGGAAACGTGCTTGAAATAGGGACTGGAGAAGGATACGGAGTTAAAGAGATTGCTCCAAAAGTTGATAAACTAACAACCATAGATCAATTTGAGAGCGAGGTTGATTTTACCAAATTTGACAATGCAGAGTTTGTTAAAATGACTGTTCCAAAATTGAATTTTGATGACAATACTTTTGATGCTGTATTCTCATTTCAAGTTATTGAACACATTGATAACGACAGTGAATATTTAAAAGAAATAGCTCGTGTTTTAAAACCTGGAGGAAAATTCATTTGTACTACTCCTAATATTAAGACCACGTTGAGTAGAAATCCTTGGCACTTTAGAGAATATACTCACGGAGAATTAAAAAACTTAATGCTGAAATTCTTTTCTTCAGTGGATACCAAAGGGGTTCACGGAAATGAAAAAGTGATGGAGTACTACCAAAAAAACAAAGAGAATATTGACAAAATAATGAGATTCGATATTTTTAATCTTCAATATCGTCTTCCAAGAAAATCATTACAGTGGATTTATGATTATATGAATAAGAGAAACAGGAGTAAAATGCACAAACAAGATAATACTCTTTCTGCATCCATTACTACAGATGACTTTTATTTACAAGAGGTAAATGACGAAAGCTTAGACTTATTCTACATTGCCGAAAAATAATTGAAATGAATCCAATTAACAATTGTCCAGTTTGTGAAGAGAACAATAATTTTACTTTTTTGAAAAGCAGAAATTTTCGAATCAATGAGGAAAAATTTGATGTAAAGGAATGCAATAATTGCTCTATGCGATTTACCTCTCCTTTGCCATCAGTGAGTGAAATTGGAGATTATTATGATCCTGTAAATTATGTTTCTCACACAGGGACAAAAAAAGGAATTGTAAACAAATTGTTTCATGCGGTAAGAAAAATCACCCTCCGAAATAAGTTTAATTTACTGACCAAAGTATCAAAAGGAAAAAGACATCTTGATATTGGGGCGGGTAATGGAATTTTTCTAAACTTTATGAAGGAAAAAGGCTGGGATGTTTCTGGGATTGAATTG
>JBMYYT010000205.1:0-4295 GCA_049609665.1 Flavobacteriales bacterium
TTCGCAAGAGTAGTTTGGACTTTGTCAAATCGCACAGCCATAAAACTTACCAAAGTTAAAAACACAGCAATTTCAATCACTAAAAGTGAAATATGTCCTGATATTTGAAGTGCCTTTTTGATACGTAACTTTTTCTATTCCTAAATCCTCAATAATTGAGCCGATATAGGTTTAATAGAGCTAAAATAACTAATTTTGAGCGAACAGAATCGAGTAAAAACAATACTTACTCATAGTTGAAAGTTAATAGAATCGTTATGGCTAACAATCGAATAGTGATATTAGGAATTGAATCATCTTGTGATGATACTTCAGCATCAGTAATTGTTGATGGAAAAATTCGTTCAAATTTGATAGCACGCCAAGATATTCATGAGCAATATGGAGGTGTTGTTCCTGAATTAGCTTCTCGTGCCCATCAACAAAATATTATTCCAGTGGTTGATGCAGCATTGAAACAGGCTGGTGTTTCAAAGGACGAATTATCAGGAATTGCTTTTACCGCAGGGCCAGGATTAATGGGTGCATTGCTGGTTGGTGTTTCTTTTGCCAAATCTTTAGCTTTAAGTCTTGATATTCCATTAATTGAAGTAAATCACATGCAAGGTCACATCTTGGCTCATTTTATTGAAAAACCCAATGAAAATAAATCAAAACCCAGTTTTCCTTTTATTTGTTTGACCGTTTCAGGAGGGCACACACAATTGGTGAAGGTCAGTGATTATTTCGATATGAAAATTATTGGCGAAACTCTGGATGATGCTGCTGGTGAAGCTTTTGATAAAATGGCAAAGGTTTTAGGCTTCCCTTATCCTGGGGGACCTTTAATTGATAAAATTGCCAAAGAGGGAGATGCTACTCGATTTCATTTTACACATCCACGAACAAGAGAGTATAACTATAGTTTTAGCGGATTGAAAACTCAATTTATTAATTTTATTAGAAATTGTGAGCGAGATGATCCTGATTTTGTTCAGAAAAATAAAGCGGACATTTGTGCTTCGATCCAAGATACTATTATCAAAACGTTGTTTTCAAAATTAAAAAAGGCTGCTGATGATAATGGGATTAATCAAGTTGCGATTGCAGGTGGAGTTTCGGCAAATAGTCAATTAAGAAAAGACCTTGAAATCTTGGGAGAAAAAAAACGATGGAATACTTTTATTCCAGAATTCCAGTATTGTACTGATAATGCAGGAATGATTGCCATGGCAGGTTATTTTAAGTTCCTAAAAAAGGAATTTGTTAGTCAGGAGATTACTGCTAATCCAAGAATGAAGTTTTAAGAAATTTATTGTGGATAAGCAATGGCGAAGGCTGCATCGAATTTAAAAATCTCATTTGGACCAGAAGAATTTGGAAGTAAAACTTCTCCTTCAAAAGTAATTCTAACCGTGTGTTGAGAGTTTTCATTCATTGCATATTGTTCTACATTTTTTACTTTAATTTTATTGAGAGGTTGCGTTATTACACTCGATTTTTTTTCTCCAGTTCCATCGTTTAAATCAAGTATGATTGTAGCTTTTCCCAGACAATTACTAGGGTCAGATGTATCAAACAAATCGAGAATCGACATATTGAGCAAAGAGTCAATTCCTAAATCATATTTAATAAAATCTATAATCTCTAACCTTACTTTAGGCTGGTTAATTATTTGATTTCTACTTTTTATTTCTCCTGTAAATACGTTCGTATTTTTTGTTGAATCAAAATAGTAATTGGAATACATGTAGTAATCTCCAGATGCTTTTAAATCAATAACCTCGGTCCCAAAAGTTCCAGAAATAAAGAAATCACTGGTGTTGGATCGTGCATCCAATTCAGGAATCGTCTCTTTTTTGCAATTACTGAAGAGTGTCAGGAGTATTAGAGATAGTAAAAGTGTGTTTTTCATGAGTTTAAATATTGTATTTAATTGACAGTTGTAATTTGGATAATCGATTAGTTGTGTTCGTTTGAAAAGTATCAAAATTCACATAGTTATTTAGTCCGTAGGTATATCCTAAATTAATGCCGATTTGTTTGAAATTGTATTGATAAAATAGATTTAAGCCATAGTTGTTTTGGCTAAAAGTGTTAAGATGATAAGCAACGTCATTTTTTGATTTGGTTGTTGTGTTTCCTTTCTCTATTTTCTTGTATTTAGTACTGATTAGTCTTGTGTAAGTTGGTCCAGCTCCTAACTTATGTTTGCTGTTGATTATATAATTTAGGGTAACAGGAATCTCAACAAAATAAAAATCTGTGTACGAATAAGTGGTCTGTTTCTCTAATTCTCCAAAACCGTTATTTTGATTGTTAAAAAACAGTTTGGCATTATCACTTACCCTGTTGTTCAAAAGAATTCCAGTTGAAACGGAAAGATTAGGTTTTAATAAATATTCGTACTCAATTCCAAGAGAAAGTCCTGCTTTTAGTATACTTGGGTTGTTTGCTAAGTTGACATCCTTATATGTACTGATTCCAAAAACGAAATTAAATTTATGTGAGTTTTGAAAGGGATTTTTGACTACTGATTTAATGGCTGTGCTGTCAAGAGTTTGCTTGTTTTCAGGTTCAAAATTATCCTCATCCGAATCATCTTTAATTTCTTCTGAAATCTCCGTTTCACTTTCAATCTTGTCTTTGTTTACTGTTTCTAATTTTAAAGGTGGCAGTGCCGAACTATTAGAAATTTCATTCTTCACTATTGGTATTTTTGAATAAATTGGGTCACTATTAATTGGATAAGTTTTTATACGTATTGGTCTAATTGATACAGTTTTATCTGGTTTGGAATCGTCAAATAATTCATTAGCCCTATCATTAGTTTTTTCTGTTTGGGTAGCTAAAGAATTTGAAGTCGATGTAGGAAAATTATTCTCTTTAATTGCGGTAAAAGAATTTGATTCAACCTCTGTGATGGATTGGAGTTTTGATTTTTCAGAAATGTTTTTAACTATGGAAAGAGTTCCAATAGTTAACAGAATTCCCATTGATAATAGGAAAAATAAAAACCTTCTTTTCTTCTTCTTAGTTGGAATTATAGACTGCTGAAACTCCTCCCAGTACTCAGGTTTAAATTCTTCCCTTTTTGACAAAGAGGCTTGCTTAAATATTTCGTCTATTTCATTCATAATCAATTATAAAATAGTTGAGAGGTTCAAAACCTCATTTTTTTTTAACATTTTTTGTAGTTTCTTTCTTGATTCGGAAACGTGCCATTTGGATGTGTTTTCCGAGATGGATAACATTTCTGCTATCTCTTTATGTTTGTATCCGTCTATGGCAAATAAGTTAAAAACTTTCTTGCCCATAGGAGGCAGATAATCAAGGTAGTTAAGGATGTTTTGCTCATTTATCGAGTCTTCAATTTCGTTTTTGTGAAGTTGAAAATTAACTACCTCACTCAGCGGGATGTATGCCCTTCTCCTTTTTTTTCTGTATTCGTCAATTGAAGTTGTTACCATAATTCGACTTACCCATGCGTTGAAAGATTTTGATTTATCAAATTTCTCAAGGTTAATTAAAACCTTATGAAATGCCAGGTTCAAAGCCTCCCTCGCATGTTCGTCACAATCCGTATATCTTCTACATACAATAAAAAATATAGGGAAACAGTATTCGTATAATTCATACTCTCCCTTTGAGTCCTTGTTTAAGCAAGAATCAATAATTTTATGTAGTTTTTTTTTGGTCAACAAAAACAGTTTTCAATAATAAAGAAATCTACTTCTTTAATATACTACGAATTAAATTGACTTAAGTAATAGGTGGGTGATTATTTTAATTAGATTGCTTAAACTTTCTAATAAAATTAAATTCATCAAAAGTGATTAAACAAAGCTATTTTCTTTCCCATTTTCTTTTCGGACTACCTTGCTTTCGAATGATTTTCCAATTATTTCTTTTCGCAAGTTTCACTAATTTCCTACGAGTTCGTTTTGGATAGAAATTTTTACGGTAGGTTTTCTTTCGCTTGTGTTTTTTGGTGATTCCAATTTGTGATAAGATATCGTAGCTTGCAGCAGCACAGCGCATTCCGATAAACGCATAATCATAAGGGGTTTGATTCCAGTAAGCATTTGTCAAACTATCCAATTTCTTTTTTTGACTATCGGTAATTGGAATTGTTATAGTCATTTTTTTCATGGAATCTGAATCGCCACCAAAAATTTCCCAGAATGAAGTGGTGTCATGTTCAACAAAAGAACTATGTCTATTATCGTGTTTTTCAATATAATGAAACTTACCGCTGGGCACAAAGTCTATAATTTTATTGGGTTCAATTTCTACCCCTACATGTCCTCCATGCA
>JBMYYT010000206.1:0-4285 GCA_049609665.1 Flavobacteriales bacterium
GCTTCATCCAGTACCAAAGTTTGAACTTTCATTAAACTCAAAAATCTTTGATGATGCAGGTCAAACATTCTGCCTGGTGTGGTAACTAATACATCTACCCCTTTTAATAATTTCTCAATTTGTGAATCTTGTTCTACTCCTCCATATAATGCCAGTGTTTTAACACGTGTGCCTTTTCCTATTTTGGCAAACACTTCACTTATTTGCTGAGCCAATTCACGAGTCGGAACCATTACCAAAGCTCTAATTATGGGCTCTTTATGATTTCTTTTCTTCTTTTGAATGTCATTGATGATTGGAATTGCAAAAGCTGCAGTTTTTCCAGTACCTGTTTGAGCAATAGCCAATAAATCTTCTCCTTTTAATATGGCAGGAATCGATTTATACTGGATATCGGTAGGTTTTTTAAACCCCATTTTCTCCAGATTATTAATAATTTCTGAGGTAAAACTGTATTGACTAAATTTCATGCTGTAAAGATACAGTTAATAGTTAACCGATTTCAAAATCTCATGATTTTTCGTATATTTAATAGAACCTATCTTGATTTTCTCATGAGAATTTTAATTTTTATTTTGTTTTTAATACCCTCCTATCTAAGTTCTCAAGCTTATTTGGATAGTGTTTTTGAATTTGATGTTGGGGATGAGTTTCACTACCAACTTGAAAGAGAAGTTGGTTCAAGTAAAAGGTACGGCTATACTCGAAATAAAATTATTACCAAAACTATTACCCTTTCAAAAGTACATTATTCAACAAGCTCTGTTGGGTATTTTGATTTTGGGGGTACACCTCAGTTTTTTAATAAGACAATTATAGATAGTTTTCCCCTGCAGGATACAACATTTGACACGATTCCACCCTGTCTTGATTCAACGCATCCATATTTCGATAGAGGAAATTCAATTTTTGGAAGAGTAATATGTAATTTGTTAGATACTATTTACTTTGATTCAAATTTCAACTGTCTCGTATATAGCTTATCATATGGTGCCCATGACCATGTTTGGTCTAAAATTTTCGCAAAAAAAATAGGGAAAATATATGACTCTGACAGGAGTTGGACACCACTAATTGGTGAAACGGAAAGTTTGGTCTACTATAAAGATTCATCAACGGGATATACTTGGGGCACTCCATTAACATTTAATGTTGGTTTAAATAAACTTAAAAAATTAGATTTCTCAACCTTCCCAAATCCAACAGCAAAGACCATAAACATTCAAGGAGTTGAAGGTGCTTTGGAATACAGTTTAATAAACACAATAGGACAAAACATTTTATCAGGAAATCTGATTAACAAACAAATTGATTGTTCAATTCTTAAAAATGGTATTTACTTATTGAGATTAGTTGATGAGAATCAGAATGTTGGAATAAAACGGATTTTTATTTCAAGGTAAATACTGAACTATTTAGCCAACCCCTTCTGTTACTAATCGTATAGATTAAAAACTCTTTTTAATTTTTCAATTATGATTCAGAAAATATATTCTACTCTATTTTTAACTATTTTACTTTCTTCATTTTCTTATTCTCAAATCGATAGACCAATTGGTTCCAATCAAACAGGAATTGTGGATTGGTCCACAGAGAGTGTTTTTACTAACTCAATAAGTCAAGCCAGAGAATGGATAAGCCACGAGTATGGCTCTGGGGTTCCTTGGTCAAGTAATATTCAAATTCCATTGCGATCTGATGGGTATCCAATAGAAATTCCATATACAAGTTCGCTTCATCCTCCTCAAGCCATAAGAACTTTGATGCATTTTGGGGAAACAAGTGGACTATATCCTGGTGGTAATTACCTCTTAAAAGTATCTGGAGAAGGACAAATCAGATTGTGGGGGGCAGCATCTGGAACGTTTCAATGCCCTGTGGATACTTTAGTTTATGTAGATAGTTCAATGGGAGGAATAGCATTGGAGATTGACACTTCAAAAATCTCCAACCCTATTCATAACATCCAGTTTATTCAACCTAAATACCAATCCAATTACCAAAACAAATTGTTTACCGATGAGTTATTGGATTTTGTCAAGGACTTCCAAACCATTCGATTTATGGATTGGATGTCAACCAATGATAATCCTAACACAACATGGAATACTCGTAATACAACTGATTATTGTTTTCAGACCTTAGGAAAAGGTGTGGCTTATGAGCATTTAATCGAATTGTGTAATCAAACCAACAAAAACGCTTGGATATGCATTCCTCATCAAGCAGATAATAATTTTATCACACAGTTTGCAAGATTAATGAGAGATTCACTAAATCCGGGTTTAAAAGTATATGTGGAGTATAGCAACGAAGTATGGAACAGTATTTTTGCTCAAACTCGCTATGCAGATAGCATGGGGAATGTATTAGGATATTCTGGCAGTCCTTGGGTGCAAGGATGGAAATTTTATGCAAAACGATGTGCAGATGTTTTTGAAATATTTGACAATGAATTTTCTGATTCTACTCGAATTGTTAAAGTAATTGCGGCTCAGGCGGCAAACAGCTGGGTTCAAAACTACATTCTTGAAAGGTTTTCGGAAACCACTTACAATCCTACTCAGGTAAAGGCTGATGCCCTTGCAATTGCTCCTTATTTTGGGGGTGTTGCAGACGAAATAGGAAACGCTGGATTAGCTGCTACTATTACCGTATCAGCCATTGTAGATTCAATGGAAGCAGCACTTCCAGAGACATATAAATGGATGCGTGAAGCTAAAGTAGTCGCAGATACTCACAGGATAGATTTAATTGCTTATGAAGGAGGTCAGCATCTTGTTGCTGGATATTTATATCACAATGACACTTCCTACGTGAACAAACTTATTAATGCTAATAGACATCCCAAAATGCAAACTCTGTATTGCGAATATTTCGATTATTGGTATGATTCAGTTGGTGGTGGATTATTTTGTAATTTTTCATCTCATTCCTTCCCAAGTAAATATGGGTCCTGGGGTGTTAAAGAATTTCAAAATGATACAAACAACCCAAAGTATTTAGCTTTGAAAAACTGCGTATTTCCTCAAAACACTTCACCCGTATCATTGATTGAATATGAGAGAGAAGATGTTCAATTTAAAATTTACCCAAACCCAACTAATAATATCTTGAATATCGAAGGCTCAGAAAAAATTATTAATTACAGATTATTTAATACAGTTGGAAAAGTTGTTAAATCTGGAGATTTAATCTCCAACCAAATAGATTGTTCTCAGCTTCCCAATGGAATATATTTACTTAGTATTCAAGACTTAAACAAAAAAATAGGTGTTAGAAGAGTCATTATCTCCAAATAGAACTGGTGTGTTTTATGTATTTTAAAAAAAAATTTATTGTTTAATTATTTTTTTAGTAATTGAGCCAAGATCAGTTTCTATTCTTAAAAAATAAAAACCATTTTGGTAACTAGAAATGTCAATTTGATTGATTTCATTGGAAATTATTTTCGTTTGGATTATTTTACCATTAATGTCTATTATTGAAGCTTTTGAAATATAATCCACATCTTCTGAATTGAAAGAAATGCTAATTATTCCTGAAGTTGGGTTAGGAAAAACAGTTATGACTCTTTTATTTATAATCTCTTCAGTAGAATTGATATTACACGTATTAATGGCTTTTGAAAGTGTTTTTCCAATTTTCACACCCAAATCATTTATTTGGATTCCATTAGTAATTACTGAATTAGTCGAAGTTCTAATAGATGTCGGAGTTACAACTTGAGTTAAAGTATTAGATTGATGACAACCACTATTTCCAGAACTATCAACTTTTACAATGTAAGCATCAAAAGACCAGGTATTAAAACTATTGGTATATCCCGCCATGATAAAACCTTTGTCAGAGGTTTGGTGAATCTCTTCCCCAATATCAATGGATAATCCTCCATAATTTCTTGTCATAATAGTATCTCCAAGTGAATTGAGTTTAATGAAATAAAAATCATCTGAACCTCTCCCAAAACTTCCCGTATTTCCGAATACTACAACATCTTTATTGTCCAGTTCAAGGATAGATTTCCCAGTTTCATTTCCTGTTCCTCCAAAAACTTTGGACCAATTGAGATTACCAATAGAATCAATTTTTAGCACATAAAAATCTCGCTGTCCTGCTCCAAAACTCTCAGTAGAACCTGATATAAGAAAACCACTATCAACAGATTGACAAATAGAAAGTCCGAAATCATTGAGAGCCCCCCCATAAGCATACTCCCATTTTATGATTCCGTTTTTATCAATTTTTATTACATATACATCCGAACCTCCAGCACCGAAGCTAA
>JBMYYT010000207.1:0-3966 GCA_049609665.1 Flavobacteriales bacterium
TGTGCCGATTCAACTTGAATACTCATTTGATCAACCATTTCAATAAGGTAATCTTCATTCCAAACTTCAGTTAACAATCTATTGAGCTCATCCAAAAACATTTGATTAAATTTTGGAATTCGTGATGACTTCCTCAATTCAATTATATATCATGGTAAAATGATGGTGCTAATGGAGGCTTTGATGCCTGACGAAAATCCAGAGACTCGTTTTGGATATTCGGCCCAAGAATTGGAGTGGTGCAATCAAAATGAAAAGACAATATACCGTAATCTTATTGAGTTAAAATTGATTTATTCAAAAGACATACGTAAAATCCAAGCTTATATAAATCCAGGAATGACTACCTCTGGTCTTCCTGATGAATCTCCCGGTGAAGTAGGGAAGTGGATTGGCTATCAAATGGTAAAGCAATATTTTGAAGAAAACGAGATTACACTTCAGCAACTTCTTAATCAAAAAAATGATGGTCGTAAAATCTTGAGTTTTTATACACATTAGTAAACAGTAAACCTTGTCCCAAGAATTAGGGAAGTAACCGAGAATCCACTTTGTGAATCTCTGTGCCTTCTTAGTGATCTCTGTGGTTAAGTTTTTTTCAAAGATTCAAGGCATATTACCAAAGTTCTCCCTTCGGGGAAAGGGGATAAAGCGAGAATCATTGAAGTCGTGAAGATTCCTGCCTTCGCAGGAATGACATGAATTATAGAAAAAGACTAATAATAAAACTCCTTCGGTGGTCTTTTATACAAAGGCAAAATCCACCCCACCTGCACTGAGAACATAAAGTCCTTTCTTGGTCCAAACCTAACATCATCAGGCTCAAAGTCAACTTGATGATTTCTTCTTATTTTGGTATAGGCCTGAGTAAATTCAATCCCTCCATAGAAATTAAGCAATCTATTATTACTTAAATACTGATAACCCAAAAATTCAGTAAAAGAAATTCCAGCAGTAAATCGATCATAACTTTGTCTATATTCACCCCTAAGTTGAGTAATATCACCACTTATGTTATTGAAGTTAATTTTATGACTAAAAATACCACAACCCAACGTAGCGATAATTCCCGAATTATCATTGGGCGAAAAAAAAGGAAAAAGTCTTCCTACGTAAACCCCTCCATGATGCCCCCGTTGTAACATTTCGTAAGTCCCGAATTGTCCATTTTCATTGATAATCCCACCAGCAGAAGTCTTTAGCTCGGCTAACATCCCTGAGTCTTTGTAAGTACTCCCAAACATAAAATTATAATGACCCCCAACAATCCATTGCGAAGGAAACTTCACTTCAAACTTTGTATTCAATGTTGAGGTAATTCCCATACTCTTTTTTAAATCTTGTTGCGGCAAACTCATAGAGTAACCCAATCTTAGCGAGGGCAATAATATAGAAGAATCTGAAATGCTGACTTGCGAAAAACTACTGTTCGTTAGCAACATAATTATCAAAAATACGAGATGAATAGTTCCAAATTTTTTCATACCTTAATATTAAGGTATAAATATTAGGTTTTTAACTTTAATTGTCAAATTTAAATTTCAGAAGTTTGTTAAAGTTTATTTAGTAAGCTCAGTCCTTTCTTGATTCATCCCGATAAAAATCAGGACATTCGAAATGACAGAAGAGTAGTACTGTGATTCACTCCCTTGTCAGTTCAAGTGTTTTTTATTTTAGCCTTCACGGAAATCAGATTTTTCTCTTTGTCAGTTCGAGTGTTTTTTATTGGAGCCTTTGCGAAAATAAAAAATGTATCGAGAACCGAAAAACTATACAATTAAAAAAGTTAACTTCTTGTCAATTATATAGAACTCAAAAAATATATTAATATTTTTGAAACTTTATATTTTCTTTCACGTACATCAATTGTTAAATTGAAGTTATACACATTTTAATAATAATAACTTGATAAGTACATCAATTAAATAAAGAACTATTCGAACTTATATTTGTTCATTAAAGTAAATACCCCCTTATGAAAAGAATTTTATTCACGTTCACTTTATTAGTTGCCTTAGGATTAGGCAATACCTATGCTCAAGGAAACAACAATAATGTTAACATTGAGTCTCCTTCGACAATTAACCCAAGCAGTATAAATACTTGCCAAGGAGTTGATACATTTAATTTTAGAATATTAAATATTAATGTAGATACAATTATAGGAGGTGAAATCACCTACTATTTTCCTGAAGGAGTAAACTACGTAAGTTCTTTTGTATCCTCTGGATATGTATTGACTGAGTTGGATGTAACCGACCCTCAGAAACCAATTTTTAGAATTGACTCGATACTTCCTGGTGAGCAGCCTGTAATCTCTATCGTGGCAAATTCAAACTGTGGAGTTGTAGGTCAACTTTTTTTAACGAACCACATAAGATTTGATGATACAACTAAAGTAGTTTATGATTCTATTGCAACTGATAATTATATTGCAAATAATCCTTCTATTATTACTACGTCTGATATTAGTATAATAAATGCTCAGTTTGGAGGGGAATACTCAAGAACATTTAAATTAGAACAATCGGGGAACGGATTCTTAACTGAAGTATTATTTGAAAGAACTGTGGGT
Source organism: Flavobacteriales bacterium (assembly GCA_049609665.1). Classification (GTDB taxonomy): domain Bacteria; phylum Bacteroidota; class Bacteroidia; order Flavobacteriales_D; family CAJJDF01; genus CAJJDF01. Next base: position 2,576 of record JBMYYT010000207.1, read on the forward strand.
TCTGCTTATTCGTTGGATAGTTTAAATTTAAATGGATTTGGAGAAATTCCTTTTGTGGTTATACCAGGAAGTGGGGGTGTAGATACCGTTCGAGTTACTATCACCAATCCGATGTTGATTGCAGCAGGTATAGCCGATGGAACTTTTGACCAAACGGATACCATTACCATTACTGAATTTATTTCAGTAATAGATTGTGATGGAAACAATGGAGGACAAGCAGTAGGTTATTGGGGATGTGGAGGAGATGTCTGTGAAAAAGTAAACCCAACCAGTGTTGGGGTTTTGTTTGGGGCTTTTGCACCAGATTTAATTTTTACCTATCACCAAGGTGATGAATTAGGTTTTAGACCTCCAGGGACATATTATGAAAAAGCCTTTGGATGTAACGATACTGTCCAAAGAGCGGTATTGGTAAGAAATATTGGTTCAGAAACAGCTACTAAGATTAGTTTTGATATTGAGGTGACAGATCCATATAGCATGATTTTAGCAGGAGGTTATATGTGGAGAAATAAGATTACGGGGCCACTTATGAGTTTTGATAGTATAGATACCATTTCAAATTATAACAGCGCTGCTCAGATAAGTAATGTTATGTATGGTGGACCTTCTCCTTACAGAGTAAGAGTTTACATGTCAAGCTCAGACATTGAAGTAGGAGATTCTATCTATGTTCAATGGAAACAACTTGAATACCCTAACGATTACGACTCTATACCTGGTGGTGGCTGTACAATAGGAATGGCAGGATACTATAAAAGACACAGTTTTTATAACATGACTTACAGTGATCCTTGTTTAAAAATAAACGTGAATGAAGGGCGTCAAGGATACTCAGGATCAGTTTATAATAGAATTGTGGTAGGGAAAGGTGAATCTCCAGTAAGTGTATTTGCCGGTACTACTAGCACTACAGTGTTTACTTCAAATAGTGCTGTACTTTCAGGATATCAATCTATTCCTGGATCATTAGGTGCTATGGACTCTTCCGCCTACATTGATTTTAAATTTTCATTACCTCCAGGGTTGGATTATGCTGGGAATCCTTCAGATACTGCAGATCCTGCTTTTCAATTAATTTCTTCGAATGGAATTGGTACATGGAGGCCAGATACTATTATAGCAACAGATTCAACGTTTATTGCTCGTTATCATATTGCTAAGAATCCAAGACCAGCAGGCTTTTCATGGACCATCAATACTAAAATAAGTTTCTCTTATGACGTGGATTGCAATGAATTAGCTGGATGTCCTGCGGCCAATCCAAGTTCTACTATTAAGAAAGAAATTTACGCAGTGTTGGATACTAATTGTCCTTATAAATTCATGATGGATTGTGTGGATGAAACTGACCCTTTTACGATATTTTGTAATTTTTGTAATCCTTG
>JBMYYT010000207.1:3976-4216 GCA_049609665.1 Flavobacteriales bacterium
ATACCTCGGTTGAAATTGAAAGATCTTCTTTTGGTTCGCCAGATAACAATAACGATGGGCGAGCTGATACAACTTCTACTGGTGCTGTTCAACCCAAGGATTCGTTGGATTTTGCTAACTTGGTTTTAGATAAATATATATTAGGGGATTCTATTACTGGAAAATACCAAGGATATAATAATACAACAGCAGGAAACCCATTCCCTAACGACACGGTTCCTTCTATGGCATTTTGTTATG
>JBMYYT010000208.1:0-4209 GCA_049609665.1 Flavobacteriales bacterium
ATGAGAATGAAATTTTCTCCAACTGCTTCACGAGTTTTTCTGATTATCTCTAATGGAAATTGAATTCTATTTTTGAATTCTCCTCCCCATTTATCTGTTCGTTTGTTGGTTTTTGCGGAAACAAATTCATTTATCAAGTATCCTTCAGACCCCATTATTTCAACTCCATCGTAATTAGCATATTGCGCTAATTTGGCAGCTCTCACAAAATGACGAATGGTTCTGTTCACTCCAAAATTTGTTAGTTTCCAAGGTTTGAATGGACTTATGGGTGATTTAATTGGACTCGGAGCCACAGCAAGAGGATGATAGCCATATCGCCCAGAGTGAAGAATTTGCATGCAGATTTTTCCGTCAGCTTCATGCACTGCTTTGGTTATTTTTTTATGCTTGCTGGCTTCGCGTTTATTTGTGATTTTGCTGGTAAATGGGGCTGTCCATCCTTGTCTGTTAGGTGCAATTCCACCAGTGACCATAAGTCCAACTTCTCCTTTTGCTCTCTCGGCAAAATAGGCAGCCATTCGCTCATAACCGTTTTTTTCTTCTTCCAATCCTGTGTGCATGGAACCCATGATTACCCGGTTTTTCAATGTTGTAAAACCTAAATCAAGAGGTTCAAATAAATGTGGGTATTTGTTAGAAGGCATACTTTACTATCTTTGTTTGATTGAATTACTAATTTACATTAATTCTTGCTTTTTTATGAAACCGACTTACTTAAAATAAGTGTTTTCTTAAAGGAACATTAATTTTAAGTATCAAAGGTTACCTGTAACAAACAAAAAAGATAAAATAACACATGAAAAATGAGAACAAAGTCTTTTCTATTTATATCTTAATTATTCTTGTTTATGGAATAAGTTACTGGATTACCTCTGGCAAAAGTTTTGCTTTTTCACCCGCCTATTCCGATTTTGGATTAGGATTAATTTCTTTGGGGTTATTTTTTAATAAAAAAATAAATAAGTATTCCATATTACTGGTAAGTATTGGATTTAGTCTTTTTTATCTGATAGCCGCAACTGAGGGGTTTAAACTTATTGATAAATCAGGATTTATCGAAATAAAGAATTTTTCTCTTATCGCCTTTTCTTGGATAGTGTTATGGGATTTGTACAAAGGCAGATACAAATCTTTGAAAATAGAGCTTGGAGTTTTAGCTTTTATTATTCTAACTCATTTTACGTTAAGAATTGCTGATTTAGCAATTGCTTTCACAGAAGAATTTTCCTTTATCAAAAATATTTTAGGGTTCGCTTTGGTAGTTTGGATGCTACGAAAAAATGATTCAAAAAACTCGTTTTCAACTCCTTTGAAAAGAGTGGTTATTGTGATAGGACTTTCGTTCTTTATTGAAATAATGACTTATTTGGTAAGGTTGTAGATTGATTTTTTCAGAATATTTTTCTTTCCGGTGTCATTTCCTTGAAAAAGGAAATCTTAACGCGAGAATGTAATTGTTTTCTAAAGATTCTCATCACAACATTAGTATTAGTGAGGGTGATTAGTAATGAGCAGTTTGTGAAAGAGTTTAATTGAAAAATTTCAAAAAGGATTCTTATGAAATATGCTCGTTTTAAGATTCCCGCTTTCGCGAGAATGACACTGAAGGTTATTTTTCCTAACTCCTATCTTAATCTGGCATTTCATAAAACGAAAAGCTCAAATTTCCATAATTTCTTGTTTCTACAAAGTAGTCGTTTTCTTCTGGGGTAATATGTTTGTGATGCTCGTAAATCAACATCCCTCCTGGCAGAAGGAGTTCTTTTTCAAAAACAAGTTTAGGAATTTCGAAACCTGATTCCATGGAGTAAGGTGGGTCTGCAAAGATCATATTGAATTTACGAGTGCAGGTTTTTAAATACTTGAAAACATCCAACTGAATAGTGTGGATAGAATCAAATAAATCCAATTCTTCCACCATTTTGTTGATGAATTTGATATGTCTCCTGTCTTTTTCGATAACTGTTATGTCTTCAGCTCCACGAGAAGCAAATTCAAGAGAAATACTCCCGATTCCAGCGAATAAATCAAGTACAACCAAATCTTCAATATGATAGTTGTTATTTAAAATATTAAACAATGCTTCTTTTGCAAAATCCGTAGTAGGACGAGCTGTTATGTTACCGGGTGCTTTAAATCTTTTTGATCGAAATTTTCCTCCTATGATACGCATGAGAATTGTTTATGAAGCGTGAAATACCTGTGTGTTGAAACTGCATTCAATTGACTTGTTTCAATCTCATTAAATGTAAGGTTTTCTGATGGGATAAACTGGTTGATGTATGAAATTGTTTCTCCTTTTTTTTCAACAACTCCCGAAAATTTCATTAAAGTTTCTGTCAGGTTGATTGAGTGTTTTTCGGCAATTAAAGTCAAATAATACATGATTTCCTCATTTCCATCACAACTATAGTAGTTGTAAAACATGAGTTTTTTGTCCTTAATTAGTATTGCTTCAAACTCATTAGTGTCAATAAAATTAACGTGAAATCCTGAAGAAAGAGAGTCACTTAATATCGAACTATTATGCTTAAATGTGGCTAAAGGAAAAAAAGAAAGAACTGTTTTTTGTATTTTATTTTCAATTCCAAAACAGGTGATTACCTCGTTTTTAAGATGCTTATCGGCCAATACGGTATAGTCTGAAGATGATTCGCTTGAAAAAGAAAGATACTCCTCTTTGTTGTGGTCAGAGAATAACGGAACTGGTACCAAAGTGAAAATAGAATTTGCTATGCCACAACTTACAGAGTTTGGGGTAGTTCCTGAAACAATTTCACTTTTGCTAAGTGCTAAATCCAGAGAATTATCCTTTAATGAAATATTTTCAATTGCTACTGGTTTCTGATTTTTCTTATCTACCAATAATAATGAAACAGAGTTAGAAGTCAACTCAATTGATAAGTGAAAGTTCAAGTAGCTTTTTACTTCATCTTGAGGTATATCGTAAAAAACTACCATAGTTCACGGCAATAAGGATTGAAAAAATAGATGAACTATTTTTTCCAGTTAGGTTTTGTTCCCTTTTCGTTTATACTACCTACTGAATATACAATATCAATATCATAATCTTCTTGAGGTCCGTAAGGAGGAATAGATTGTATCTCCACAAAAGTAACTGAGTCAGGGGTGTTTGTGATGACTTTAAAGGTTTTAGGAGAGTCTTTATCAATTGTTCGTTGAACAGTTAATTGATTAATATCAAAAGGATAAAGTCTGTTTTCTTTTTCTTTTGCACTTTTATTAAATAAATCTTCTGCTACTGGAACTTTTGAATATTCCCTTACAATTCTACCTAATTTTATAGCATCTTCTTCTGTCCAAGTTGCTGGTGGATATCTGTATCCAAGACTTCTAGCTTCAGCTACAGACATTTTTTCTGAAGGAATATCACCTTCTGCTCTTACTAATACTCTAATTGAATCATACTTAGCAAATTTTGTAAGTTCTTCAAATGAAGTAGCAAGCTTTTTGTATTTTCTTTCGTAAGCTTCTTGAAGTTTTTGGATGTCGGTAAGACCTTGTTTTGCAAGTTCTTTCGAGGTTTTAACTTCTTCTAAATATATAATTCTGTCTTTTACGGTTTTTACATTTAGTATAATATAAAAGGTTGATAATCCTAAGAAAACAACAGAGAGTAAGACTGTTATTACTCTAGATATTTTTTTCTTTAAGATAAAAAATAAAGATACAAACCCTAGTAAAAACAATGCGATTGCACCGAGAAAAAAGTATTGGGCTTTCTCGTAACTTATAGTTGAAATCATATTCGCAGCAACCGATAAGCATAAGATTCCTGCTAAAATCAAGAGGATAGAAAAAAGGTATTTTCTTGAGAATAGCTTATACTGATCGAAAAAATCCATAGGTTTTAAGTTTTAAGTGCGTTTCTAACAATAACAAAATTAAAAATTTTTTTCATTGAACAAATTAAATTTAGACATATTATCCTTTATCTGCATAGAATTTAATATTTAACTTATTTTGAGGTAATTTAGACTCGTAAACGGAACTATTTTTATGCAATCTGAGAAATTCAAATCCTTAATTCAAGAAAATTTTTCGTTTTCGCTTACCAATGACCAAGAAAAATTAATTGAGCAGTTGCACCGATTTTTTTTTTCAACTTCTCCCAAGAAATTGTTTGTTCTAAATGGATATGCAGGAACAGGAAAGACCTCTGTTGTTTCAGCTTTAACTAAAATT
>JBMYYT010000209.1:0-4206 GCA_049609665.1 Flavobacteriales bacterium
CCTTTTTGCTTTATTCCTTCTTTTGCTCCAGCAACTATTATTTTCTTGCATTTATTGATTTACAGGAAACTTCTTTCGAAAAAATTTCAGTAAAAAATCATTTCTTGTCATAGGGCAAGATTATTCATTTTCTCATCAGGTACTTTTGGATATTGTTAAACCAAAAAAAATAAACAAGATGAAAAATGAACAACAATTTATGATGATTTTTAGATTTACACCAAATCCAAATTTTCAACCGACTCCAGAACAAGAAAAAGAAATGCACGAGCAGTGGGGAAGCTTTATTGGCAATATTGCAATCCAAGAAAAACTTGTGAGCACTCACCAATTAGGATTTGAAGGGAAATTGATTTCTGCAAATAAAGAGGTTTCAGAAGGGATTTCCTTATTAGAAAATCAAACTCCGGGTGGCAATATGATTGTCAGAGCCAACTCTATTGATGAAGCTACAGAAATGGCTAAAAACTGTCCTATTCTTCTAATGGGAGGTTCGGTAGAAGTAAGAAATATAAATCCAATGAACTAATCAATACCGATAATATATTCAATAGATTTCAATAAAAAAATTGAACTCTATTCATACTAATTCGGCATTAAGATAACATGCACAAGTAACAAAATAAATAATTTAATAATAACTAAAATGAAAAAGATGATACTAACAATAATAATTTCAGCAATAGCATTATTTCTAATAATCGGATTTTATAATGCAAGTAAACTCACTCACATTCACATCCAAAAATCAACAGTGATTGACTCGTCAGAACAAGAAGTTTTTGATCAGGTTAAATACTTAGCCAATTTCACAAAATGGTCGCCCTTCTATGAAGCCGACCCAGCCCAAAAAACCGAAGTCAAAGGAACTGACGGAACTGTGGGAGCCCAATTTCACTGGGATGGAAATAAAGGAAAAGATCTTGGACACCAAGAAATAAAAGTAATCAGAGAATTGGAATACATCAAAATGGAATGTGATATTCAAAAACCGTTTAAAGCGTCTCCAAGTTTTGAATATTCTTTTGAAAATTCTGGAAACGGAATCAAGGTAACTCAAGATTTTAATTTGGAATCTGGAATAGTAGATTGCTTCTTTATGTGGCTATTTGGAGCCAAAAAAGATATGGCTGCCATGAATGAACGAGGAATGGAATTACTTAAAATTTCTCTTGAAAAGTAAATCTATCTTGAACTAAATAGTTAACGACTCAAGTAAACTTGGGTCGTTTTTTTTATTTTACAAACTTTCCTAACTCTAAATCCAACCGATTAAGAGGTAACCCAACCACATTAAAATAATCTCCTTCTATTTTTGGAATCCCAACGAAACCAATCCATTCCTGGATTCCATAAGAACCAGCTTTGTCAAAAGGTTGATAGGCATCAACATAGTGTTCTATTTCATTCATAGATAACTTCTTGAAAAACACTTTGGTAACTTCATAAAAACTATGTGATTTAGATTGAGTCATTAGCGTAACAGCAGTTATTACTTCGTGTTGTTTTCCCGATAAACTTTGAAGCATTTCTATGGCTTCCCTCCTATCTTTGGGCTTACCCAACTGTTTGTTTTCATTCCAAACAATAGTGTCAGAAGTGATTACCAAATCCTTTTCATTTAATTCTTTTTCAAAAGCCTTCGCTTTTAAATTAGATAAATACAAAGGGATTTCTTCCCTAAAAAGAGCTGGAGGAAAATTCTCTTCAATCTCTTTGGTTCTAATTTCAAAATTTAACTCCAATCCCTTCAACAGTTCTTGTCTGCGAGGAGATTTTGAAGCCAAAATTAAATTGTATTTATTAATCGTTTTCATCAATCTAATAAAGGTAAATTAAATCGGTTTTCAACCTTAGCGTTTATCTTGTTATACAACTGTTCAGGCTTGAAAGTTCTCCATTCTATAAAATCAAAGTCTTCGCCATAAATGATGTAACTATCAATATTGGCATCGGAAAACTCTTCCAATACATGAGGATGAAAATTAAGAAAAACCATCCAACCTTCTTCCAATTCGTCTTGCAATTCTTCGTAATAATCTTCTTCCGCACTGTGATAATTCAAAATATTCTCTCCAATCATTATGAATTTGTCAATACCTTCTTGCATCAATATCTCAAGAACATCAAGCTTTAGTTTCATGATGTCATTCTCGATGCAATCATTCCACTCTCCTATCAATTCAATAATCGCAAAACCTTTTTCGTAATCAGAATATATTATTTTGATAAATAAAGTTTCTGAACCAAAATCATCCCATTGAGGATGCAGCAAAAAATTGTAAACCTTATTGGTAAATTCAAACTCACTGTACTCCCGTTCAAAGAATGGCGAACGATAATCTTCGGAAGCTACGTAAAGATTTCTCCAGTTGTAAAAAGGCTCAATGGCATGCATAATAACAATACTAAATTTTATTCCTCAAATGTATGTAAAAATTTACTTCAAAATCAACCCACAATTATTTTTGAAAAGGCGTATATTTGAACATCAAACTTAAGTGTAAAATCTATGGGATTCTTTGGAAGAAATAAGCAAAATTCAACATACAGTTTACCTTCTGATGATTTTTTCAATCATTTAAGAAAAACTGAATTTGGAAGGTTAAATACCTTAGGACAAACTTATTTAGATTACACCGGTGGAAACTTACACCCAAAATCTCTACTTGAAAAACACTATAAACTTCTACAAGAGAATATTTTAGGGAACCCGCATTCTACAAATCCTAGTTCTCAAATGTCAACTCAATTGGTAGAAGAGGCAAGGCAAAAAATTATTAGCTTTTTTAATGCAGAAGATTACTATTGTATTTTTACTTCCAATGCTTCTGGTGCCTTAAAGATTGTTGGAGAATGTTATCCTTTCGAGGATAATGGACATTATTTGATGACTTCTGATAATCATAATTCAGTAAATGGAATTCGTGAATATTGCAAATCCAAAGGAGCTGATTTCACCTATTCGCCAATCCGCCAAGAGGATTTAAGAATTGATGATGAGCATCTTATGAAAAATTTGGATGCGCATAATGACAAAACAAATAAATTATTCGGATATCCCGCTCAATCTAATGTCTCAGGAGTTAAACACGATTGGGAATGGGTAAAAATTGCGAAAGATAAAGGATGGGATGTTTTGTTGGATGCTGCAGCTTTTGTACCAACTTGCAAACTTGATTTAAAGAAAGTACAACCCGATTTTGTATCAGTTTCTTTTTACAAAATATTTGGGTTTCCAACAGGAATAGGATGTCTTTTAGTTAAAAAAACATCTTTCCCTAAATTAAAAAAACACTGGTTTGCTGGTGGAACTGTAGATTATGTAAGTGTAAAAGAAAGTAATCATCTTCTCATCCACAATCACGAACGATTTGAAAACGGAACTCTAAATTACTTAGATATTCCCGCGGTAAAATTGGGATTAGATTTTATTGAATCTATTGGAATTGAAAATATTAGAAAAAGAGTTTTAGAATTGACCGGTTTATTCATGAAAGAAATTGGTAAATTAAAACATGATAATGGAACACCCATTGTTAGAATGTTTGGACCAAATGACACCTCAAAAAGAGGTGGAACTGTTATTCTTAACTTTTTGGATAAAGAAGGAAATACTTTTCCTTTTGAGTGGATTGAAGCTCAAGCTAATAAAAAATTAATCTCTATCCGATCAGGATGTTTTTGTAATCCAGGAATTGATGAAACTAATAATTGCGTTACCAATGAAGAGATGGCTACTTTTTACACCAGTAGAAAGGAAAAAGAATTTAATTCAAGTACTGATTTCTTGAGCTATATGTCTCGGATGATTGGCAGAATGAGAGGGGCAACACGTGTTTCGTTCGGGTTAGCTACTACAACAAATGACATAGAAACTTTTGTTAAATTTGTATCTCAATTGAAAAACAAGACTATCGAAATAGCTAATTCTAAAAAGGAATTGGTTTAGGATTATTAAATGAAAAGCTCCAAACATTTTTTAATACTTTGTTTAATCTCTTTCTTAATACTTTCGATATACTGGTATATAAACTTTAAAATTACGCTCAGAATATACCCTGATTATTTTGTTGAATCACTTAATAAAATACATTTCGAATCGGGAGAAGTTATTCCTCACTATTTTTTAAGAGCTTTTGGTAAAAATAGATTTTTTTTCTTCATTCCTATATTTGTGTTCTCCATTTTTTTAACCTTTTCTTC
>JBMYYT010000210.1:0-4206 GCA_049609665.1 Flavobacteriales bacterium
AATTGATGCAATCCAATGTATTAGATCACGAACCTCACATCGCTTTGTTTGTAAAAGATTCTGACCCTTTATTATTTTACACAGCAATTGTCGATTTTTGTGAAGTAAATCTTAATAAAGAAGGAAAGCTGTATTTTGAAATTAACGAGAAATATGGTGTAGAAACAATTGAATTACTTGAGAAAAACAATTTCAAAGAAGTGGAATTAATAAAAGATATGCAGGGAAAAGATAGAATCGTAAAAGGAATAAAAAGTAAATGAGAATCTTACTTTTCATAGTGTTTTCTATTGGGATGAGTTTAGCTGCTTTTTCACAAGAAGAAGTAAAAAAAGACAAATACAAATTCATTTGTAATTTTGACATGAGAAATTCAGTTGTCATTGGTCACTCAGTAAGATTTAATGGATTAAAATTAGGATTGGGTAATTCAAAACATCGTTTTGGCATTGGTTTTTATGGATTACGAAGACCTGTTATCACAACCAACAGAAGAGTTGATTCAACCGATGCAACTGATACCAATCGTTATAATTTTGGCTTTATAAGCTTCTACTACGAGCGTATTTTATATCAATCCAAACGATGGGAGTTTTCAGTACCTTTTCATTTGAATTTGGGTTCGCTCAAAGGAGAATATCTCACAACTGAGAGAAAATATAAGAAATATTTGGACGAACCCGCTTCGTCAATTACCTTTTCAATAAAGAGTCATTTTAAAATATTTCGTTGGATAGGATTCCATGGAGGATTTGGGTATAACCTAATGCTCAACAGAGATCGAGCCACACGAAAAGCACTAAATGCTCCGTTTTATTCTTTTGGTGTTAAGGTATTCTTGGGAGAAGCTTGGAAACTTACTTTTAACAAAGAGTATAGAAAATCTCCTTGGATTGACTAAATTTAAACTATGAAAAAATTGGGGCTTCTTATTTTGATACTCTTCACTTTTGTTATTGGCAATAGTCAATTTTACAAAAAGCACGAAGACAACAAGCTTAAATTTTATGGAACCTTAGATTTTAGAACGGCTTCCTTTGCTTCAGGCACTTATAGCTATTATGGAGTAAAAATGGGTGTTACCAATAAGAGCATAAGATTTGGAGCGAGTTATCATTTTTTTCATCGCAATCTTTTCTCCGCAATTCAGAATTCATCAACGTATTTTACTTTATCAGATTATGGTTTCCGAAAAACCGAATACCATATTTTAAGTTTATTTACCGAATTAATCGCTCATCAAACTCCAAGGTGGGAATTATTGATTCCTATTCATTTAGGGACGGGATACTTTAATCAATATGAACCTTCCATACCTAAAGGAGTATTAATTTTAAGGCAGTCCATGGCAAATTCTGGTCAAATACATTCCTTAGTTATTTCTGCAAAGGCAAATTACCGTATTGCTAAATGGGCAGGGCTAACAGCTGGGTTTGGACATATTTCCGCCTTTTCTCAAAATAATCAACTTGAGTCTGAACTCACCCATTTTTTTGTTTCTTTTGGAATAAAATTGTTTTTTGATGAATTTGGAACTATGTTTAATTCCAGAGAATATCGAAAAAAATATATGTGGGAACCTAATTTTGTAAAGAAATATGAGCAAACAACGAATTGAAGAGTTAACAAAACTCTTACAAGATTATAACTATCAGTATTATGTGAATGATACTTCTTTAATCTCTGATTATGAGTTCGATACGCTACTCAAAGAACTTCAAGGATTAGAAGAGAAATACCCAGAATTGGTCTCGGAGAACTCTCCAACCAAAAGAGTAGGAGGAGATGTAACCAAGAAATTTGAAAGTGTAGCTCATAAATATCCAATGCTTTCTTTGTCAAACAGTTATTCTAAAGAAGATATCATTGATTTTGAAACCAGAATAAAAAAATTAACCAATGATGAGATTGAGTATGTGTGCGAATTAAAATATGACGGTGTAGCTATTGGTATTCAATATATTGACGGAAAATTTCATCAAGCAATTACCAGAGGCGATGGTTCAAAAGGGGAGAATGTATCCACAAATGTGAAAACGATAAAATCTGTTCCGTTACAATTAAGAGGCGATTATCCTGCTGATTTTGAAATTAGGGGCGAAATATTTTTTCCTTTGGATAACTTTGAAAAACTCAACAAGCTAAGAGCAGAAAATGAGGAACCGCTTTATGCAAATCCCAGAAATACGGCTTCTGGAACTTTAAAATCGTTAGACTCTAAAATTGTAGCAGATAGAGGATTAGATTGTTTTCTATATGGAATTTATGGAGATGATTTAAAGATTGACAACCATTATGATTTGGTTCAACAGGCAGGAATTTGGGGATTTAAAATTCCGCCTGAATCCAAAAATTACATCAAAAAAACCAATAGCATTGAAGGAATATTGGACTTTATAGACTATTGGGATGACAAGAGAAAAGAATTGCCGTTTGAGATTGATGGAGTGGTTATAAAAGTCAATCACTACGACAATCAAAAAAGAATTGGATATACTGCAAAAGCTCCAAGATGGGCAATTGCTTATAAATTTAAAGCTGAACGAGTAAGTACAATTCTTGAAAAAGTAACTTACCAAGTTGGGAGAACTGGAGCGATAACGCCAGTTGCTAATCTTGTTCCTGTTCAGCTTGGTGGAACTACCGTAAAACGAGCTTCTCTGCACAATGCAGATATTATCGAAAAATTAGAAGTAAGAGAAGGAGATACTGTTTTTGTAGAAAAAGGAGGAGAAATAATTCCAAAAATCATTTCTGTCGATTTGAGTAAGAGACCATCAGACTCTCAGCCTTTTCAATACATTACAAATTGTCCTGATTGCAACTCTTTACTTGAAAGAAATGAGGGAGAAGCCAATCATTATTGTGTAAATGATACAGGATGTGCAGTTCAAATAAAAGGAAAAATCCAACACTTTATTTCTCGTAAAGCCATGGATATTGATGGAATTGGAAGCGAAACAATAGAATTGCTTTATGATAATGGGTTGATTTCTAATATTTCTGGATTGTATTCTTTGCAATACGAAGATTTGATTGAGTTGGATCGAATGGCTGAGAAATCTGTCAATAATATGCTTGAAGGAATTGAAAAATCAAAAGAAATACCCTTTGAGAAAGTATTGTTTTCTTTAGGAATTAGGTTTGTTGGAGACACGGTAGCCAAGAAATTGGCAAGGCATTTTGGGACTATCGATAACCTTATGAAAGCTAATTTTGAAACTCTTAAGGAAGTAGACGAAATAGGAGATAGAATAGCCGAGAGCTTGATAGACTATTTTTCAAAAGAAGAAAATATTGAATTGATCAATATTCTAAAGCAGAAAGGATTACAATTTGAAATTCAACAAAGAGAAGGAGCCACCAATAAGCTGGAGGGACTGGTGTTTGTGGTTTCTGGAGTGTTTGATAAATTCTCTCGGGATGAACTTAAAAAATCTATTGATGAAAATGGAGGAAAGGTTTCGAGTTCAATTTCAAGTAAAACAAGTTATTTGGTTGCGGGAGATAAAATGGGACCAGCTAAATTGAAAAAAGCAGAAAAATTAGAAGTTAAAATTCTTAGTGAAGAGCAGTATATTGAATTAATTCAATAACCTTTCAAGTAGTATTAATAGTCTAATTAAAACCACAATTGTTATCATACTATAGAATATTATTCTCAACCATTTTACCCAAGTTTTTTTTCTCTTCTTCGCATTTATTCTCATGACATATTCAAATTGATTTGGATTTAAATTGATTTTATCGGTTTGCTTAATTGCTTTATCAAAAGAACTTGATTTTATGTTTTTTTCAATCATTCGGGTTTTTAGTTCATCAAGAATTTTAATGCTATTGTCAATAATTCTTTCTTTTAAAATTGAAATTTCATTTGAATCAAAGTTCTCAAAAATCCTCTTGTTTATATAGCCTAAATGACTTTTGTAGACGCGTAGCGAATAATTTTCAATCCCTTGAAAATCAATCTCATAATTTTGAATTGCATACAGTTCATCCGAAGAAGAGATGCATGATTTTTCTAAATGAGGCAATAAAAAATCTATTAATTTTTCTTTAGTTACTTGATTACAAAATAATGGAGAATTTAGGAGTTGAGCCATTTTAAATTCCTCTTTTTTTCCAATAACTTTATTGAAGATAGTAGTGAAAACAAGATAATATTTTGGGCTTAACCAATCAATAAACTCAATGTCGTAACTATCA
>JBMYYT010000211.1:0-4196 GCA_049609665.1 Flavobacteriales bacterium
TATTGGTTGCCAGATTTTCATAAAGTTCTTAAAACTTTGATGGCGGAAGCAGAGAATGTTTACATCAATAAAAACATGCATACCCGTGCGAATACGGAGATGCAAACGAGAGAAGATCGTTTTATTAATTGGATGATGGAAGAATATCCAGCTTTCAATTATTTGCAATCTGCACCAATTATGCACAGAGTTCGTTCTGTAAAACATCAAATAGAAATTGATTTGATGCAGAATGCCTGTAACATCACAGAAAAAGGATTTAGAAGAATTTTACCTTTTATCAAACCGGGTGTTATGGAATATAATATTGAGGCGGAGTTGATGCATGAGTTTTTGAATAATCGTTCCAAAGGGTTTGCTTACACACCAATAATTGGTTCGGGATACAATGCATGTGTACTTCATTATATCGAAAACAATACTGAGTGCAAAGATGGAGAAGTAATTCTAATGGATTTTGGAGCGGAATATGCGAATTATGCAAGTGATATGACACGATGTGTTCCTGTGAATGGAAAATTTACGGAAAGACAAAAAGCAGTTTATAATTCGGTTCTTCATGTAAAAAAAGAATGTGAAAAGTTGCTTACTCCAGGTGTAAATTTACACGAATATCATACTAAAGTGGGAGCTTTGATGGAAGAGCAATTATTGAAATTAAAATTGATTGACCAAACAGATATTAAAAATCAAAACCCAGATTGGCCTGCTTACAAAAAACACTTCATGCATGGCACCTCTCATTTTATAGGATTAGACACTCATGACGTTGGATTATGGCACGAACCAATTCAAGCGGGAAATGCTTTTACCATTGAACCAGGAATTTATATTCCAGAGGAGAATTTAGGAATTCGATTAGAGGATGATTATATCATTCAAGAATCTGGCGCACCTTTAAATTTGATGAAAAACATCCCTCTTGAGGTTGAAGAAATTGAGGATTTGATGAACTGATTCTTCTCCCACAAGGGAGAAAATACATTTGAATAATGTCCACATTCCATTTCAAACAATTTGCTGTTCAGAATGAAAAAAGCGCCATGAAAGTAAACACTGACTCCGTGTTATTAGGAAGCTGGGCAACAATAAATTCAAACGCCAAAACAGGATTAGATATAGGTTCAGGAACTGGGATTTTGAGCTTAATGTTAGCTCAGAGGAATAGAGACATATCTATTCTTGGAATAGAAATTGAACCAAATGCCTTTGAAGAGTCAAAAATTAACTTTGAGGATTCTGTATGGAAAGAAAGGCTTATAGCCGTAAATTTACCTTTGCAAAAATTTGTTCCTGAAACTAAGTTTGATTGTATCATTTCCAATCCACCTTATTTTATTAACGACTTAAAAAACAAGGATTCTAATAAAACTAAAGCGAGGCACACAGACACTCTGTCTTTCAATGAAATAATAAATTTTATTGCGACTCATCTTTCAAAAGAAGGAACTTTTAATCTGATTCTTCCGAAAACTGAAAGTGAAATATTCCGAGAAGAAGTTGTAAAGAGTAATTTACATCTTCAAAAAATTGCTTTTATAAAACCTAATTCTAACAAGGAAATCAACAGAGTATTAATGTGTTTTGGAAGAGAATATAAAGAGTTAGAAAAAGAAACATTTTGTGTTTATGAATCACAGGGAGTTTATTCTAAAAAACATCATGAATTAACCCATATGTTTTATTTAGATAAATAACCCAGAGGTTAATTATTTCCTTAATTTTACTTTCTATTTCTGTGACAGAATGACACGCAAAAAGAAATTTTTTCAGAGAATTTTTGTTGATTTTTGTCAGAAACTGGGTTGGCACAGAAAGTGCATAACCCATATCAGTATTTTTAATTAAGTATTAACCTTTAAAATTTAACAATATGTCAGTAAATATAAAACCTTTAGCGGATAGAGTGGTGATTGAGCCAGTTCCTGTTGAAGAAAAAACTGCTTCTGGAATTATTATACCAGATGCATCAAAAGAAAAACCATTGAAAGGAAAAGTAGTAGCTGCTGGACCTGGAAAAAAAGACGAGCCTATGACGGTTAAATCAGGAGATACGGTTCTTTATGGACAATACTCTGGAACAGAAGTAAAATTAGATGGAACTACTTACCTCATTATGAGAGAAGCAGACATCTTTGGAATACTAAAATAAAACGGAACCCTGAGGGTTTTGTTCCTTTTTGGAACAAAATGTCTCGAAGGGTGAACTTAAATTAATCATTCAAAAAAAATTAGATAAAATGGCAAAGCAAATCACATTTGATTTAGAAGCAAGAGACAGCCTCAAACGAGGTATCGACAAACTTGCAAATGCAGTAAAAGTAACTCTTGGACCAAGAGGAAGAAATGTAGTAATAGATAAAAAATTTGGTGCTCCTCACATTACTAAAGATGGAGTGACTGTTGCAAAAGAAGTTGAACTTTCCGATGCAGTGGAAAATATGGGTGCACAAATGGTTAAGGAAGTAGCTTCAAAAACAGCTGAATTGGCTGGTGATGGAACTACAACAGCAACTGTTTTAGCTCAATCGATTATCAATACAGGACTTAAGAGTTTGGTTGCAGGTGCAAATCCAATGGACCTAAAAAAAGGAATTGATAAAGGAGTAGCTGCAATTGTTAAAGAAATGGCAGACTTCTCTGAAGCGGTTGGAGCCGACAACAAAAAAATTGAACAAGTTGCAACGGTTTCGGCCAACAACGACAAAGAGATTGGTGCGTTGATTGCCGAAGCAATGAAGAAAGTAACTAAAGAGGGAGTTATCACTGTAGAAGAAGCAAAAGGAACTGAAACTTACGTGGATGTTGTGGAAGGAATGCAATTTGACAGAGGATATTTATCTCCATATTTTGTGACTGATGCAGAAAAAATGATAACGGAATATGAAAATCCTTATATCTTAATTTACGATAAGAAAATTTCAAATATCCAAGATGTTGTTCCTTTGTTAGAGGCAGTAGTTGGAACAGGACGACCTTTGATTATTATCGCTGAAGATATTGAGTCGCAGGCTTTAGGATTGTTGGTTGTAAACAGATTAAGAGGTCAAATGAAAGTTGCTGCTGTAAAAGCTCCAGGTTTTGGAGACCGAAGAAAAGCGATGTTGGATGACATAGCAATCTTAACAGGAGGAACAGTAATTTCTGAAGAAACGGGTTTAACATTGGCAAACGCAACATTAGAAATGTTAGGTTCTGCAGATAAAATTGAAATTGACAAAGACAATACAACTATTGTAAACGGAAGCGGGAAGAAGGATAATATTTCTGCAAGAGTTGGTCAGATTAAGGCTCAAATTGAAAGTACAACTTCTGATTATGACAGAGAAAAACTTCAAGAAAGATTAGCTAAATTGGCTGGTGGAGTAGCTGTTCTTTATGTTGGTGCAACTACTGAAGTTGAGATGAAGGAAAAGAAAGATAGAGTGGACGATGCACTTCATGCAACAAGAGCTGCAGTTGAAGAAGGAATCGTTCCAGGAGGTGGAGTTGCCTATATTAGAGCAAGTTCGGCATTAGATAAAGTTAAAGCGGATAATGACGATGAAGCAACAGGAATAGCAATTATCAGAAGGGCTATTGAAGAACCATTGAGACAAATTGTTTCTAATGCTGGAGGTGAAGGTTCTGTAGTGGTACAAAAAGTAAAAGAAGGAAAGAAAGATTACGGATACAATGCAAGAGCAGATAAATACGAAAACTTACTAAAATCTGGAGTTATTGACCCTGCAAAAGTAAGTCGAGTAGCTTTAGAAAACGCTTCTTCAATAGCTTCAATGTTATTGACTACTGAATGTGTTATCACAGATTTACCAGAAAAAGAAGACGATCATCACCATCATGCAGCTCCACCAATGGGAGGAATGCCAGGAATGATGTAATTCTAAAATGAAATAATAAAAGAATTATGCCGATATAGTGTGAAAATGGGTTAATTTATTAAGCCATATTGAAGACATAATCGGTATAAAACTTTGATTTCGATACATTCTTTCCCATGAAAAATGGAAAAGAACACTCAATCTGACAGTTTAATAACGAAAAGAAAAACCCGAATTTCAGAAATGAAGTTCGGGTTTTTTGGGTCGAATTGGTTTCTTTATTTCTTCCCCGACCTTTTTTCTATTTTGATCAAATTAGCAAGAAAATGTGCAGTGGCATTGAGAGAGGAATCCTTGAACTACAAACAAGGTGTT
>JBMYYT010000212.1:0-4195 GCA_049609665.1 Flavobacteriales bacterium
TATTGTATAGAAATCAATTCTCGAAAATTCATTAAAGTAGCCATTTGAAAAATCTTTAATGATTTCATAAAGTAAGGCAATAAAAAAATAGCCCGAACAAAGAATTGTTGTAAAACAAAGAATTTTTCTTCTAATATTAAGATTCAAATTCAACATATTAATTCTTTAATAAATCATACTTCTACCCCTTCTGCTTTTCATTAAGCGAAGAATAATATCCGTTTTGAGCCAACAATTCAGCATGAGTACCTTTTTCAATTATTGCTCCCTCGTTCATTACAAGAATTAAATCTGCATGCTCCAAAGAAGAAATTCTATGACTAATAATCACACTGGTTTTTCCTTTCATTATTCTTTTTAAATTCTTTAAAATAATATCTTCTGTTTCTGTATCAACAGCAGATAAACAATCATCAAAAATCAGTACTTTAGGTTGTTTTATAATAGCACGTGCTATTGAAACTCTTTGCTTTTGCCCACCAGAAAGAGTAATCCCTCTCTCCCCTACTATCGTTTCAAAGCCTTCTTTGAATTCAATAATATTATGATAAATGTAAGCATCTTTAGCCGCTTGTTTCATTCTTTCATCACTGTTACTCTCAACCTGACTTAATCCAAAATTGATGTTATTAGCTATAGAATCAGAAAACAAAAATGAATCTTGTGGAACATAACCAATTGCTTCTCTTAATTGTAATAAGTCAATATCTTGTATAGCCGAGTCGCCAATTCTCACTTCTCCTTCACTTACATCATACAACCTTGGAATCAAATTAGCGAGAGTTGATTTTCCAGAGCCTGTTTCTCCAATTATCCCAAGAGTTTTTCCTTCTTCAAGCTCAAAGGAAACACCTTTTAATGCTTGTATTCCCGAATCTGGATAAACAAAACCAACATTATTAAAACTAATTTTTCCTACCCTCATTGGCACAGATTTCTCTTTTGAAAATATATCAGGTTCTTGTTCAAGAAACTCATTAATTCTTTTTTGAGAAGCAGATGCTCTTTGAACCATAGAGGTTACCCAACCGATTGATGCAAAGGGCCAAGTCAGCATATTTACATAAATCACAAAAGCTGCGATATCTCCATTGGTTATTATTCCTGCATTTGCCTTTAATCCCCCAATATAAATTGTGAGAACGGTACTGATTCCTATTAATAATACAATTACAGGGAAAAAGAAAGCATTAATTGTTGCCAATTTCATGGATCGAGATTTGAATTCTTTCGCTTCTTTCAAAAAACTTGAATTCAAAGATTTCTGCATATTATAGGCTTTTACTACCCTAATTCCAGAAAAAGATTCTTGTACATAAGTAGAAATAATAGATTGCTGCTGCTGAACCTCTTCACTTCTTTTATTCATTATTCGACTAATGTAATAAATCATGATAGTCATAATAGGCAGCGGAGCCAATGCATAAAGGGTTAACTCTAAATTCACCGAAACCATGTAATAAATAGTTAGTACACTCAACACCAAAAGATTAATAGAATACATTATCGCTGGTCCTAAATACATCCTAACCTTCGAAACATCCTCGGAAATACGATTCATTAAATCTCCAGTATTATTCTGTTTGTAAAAGGCTGGGGTTAGTTTTTGATAATGCGCATAAATTTCATTTTTTAAGTCGTATTCAATTAATCTCGACATAATAATGATGGTTTGTCTATTTAAAAAAACAAAGAAACCTCTTGCCAACGAGTAACCAACATAAATCAAAGACAAATAAAGTGCACCTTCAATAATTTCATTTTGTTCAATATCAGAAATAGTAGAAGAAGAGAATGAGGCTATTTTTTTTTCGAATAAATCAACTGCTTTCTTAACAATTCTGGGCATTTCAACTCCAAAAAAATTGGACGTAGCAATAAAAATAGAGCCTAAAATAAGGCGCCATTTATATTTCGCCAGGTATTTATTAAGATATGCTAATGCCTTCATCGGTGCAAAGATAGTTTTTTACTACTTAGTAGTTGTTCTTCTCAAAAAGTTTTTGACCTTTTATAGTAAACAAATCACCGAAGGATAAACTCTATTTTAATTCTGCATTAAAACTGATAAATAATAAATAATAATCGTAATTTTGTTCACTTTAAAATAAATTCAAAAAAATGGAGAACACTATAGCTGAAAAAGCACAAGAACATGGTTTTTTATTACAAAGAATGGAAATGATGGGTCATGAACAAGTTGTTTTTTGTAATGACAAAGCATCTGGATTAAAAGCTATCATTGCAATTCACAACACTACCCTTGGACCTTCATTAGGAGGAACAAGAATGTGGAATTACAAGAGTGAAGCCGAAGCCTTAAATGACGTTTTAAGATTATCCAGAGGAATGACATACAAGTCTGCAATTTCTGGGTTGAATTTAGGAGGTGGAAAAGCAGTTATTATTGCAAATCCTCATACTGATAAATCAGAAGCTCTTTTCCGTAGATTCGGAAAATTTGTAAATAGTTTGGGAGGAAAATACATAACTGCCGAAGATGTTGGTGTATCACCAAAAGAAATGACTTGGGTAAACATGGAAACTAACCATGTAAGTGGATTACCAGGAAAAAGTGGAGATCCTTCACCCGTAACTGCTTATGGAGTATATTGGGGAATGAAAGCTGCTGCTATGAAAGCTTTTGGTAGTGATTCATTGAAAGGAAAAAGAATTTCAGTTCAAGGTGTAGGTCATGTAGGAGAATACTTAATTGAAATGCTTGAAAAAGAAGAAGCAGAAATCTTTATTACTGACATCCATAAACCAACTTTGGATAGAATAGCAAAAGAATATAAAGTCACTGTTGTTAGTCCAGAAGACATTTATGATTTGGATGTAGATATTTATTCACCATGTGCTTTGGGTGCTACGGTGAATGACGAAACTCTTGCTAAATTGAAATGCAAAGTAATTGCAGGTGCTGCTAACAATCAGCTTTTGGATGAAGTTAAGCACGGACAACAATGCAAGGATATGGGAATTGTTTATGCTCCAGATTATTTGATAAATGCTGGTGGGGTAATCAATTGCTTTTTTGAGGTAAAAGGATACAACAAAGAGCGAGTAATGGCTTTAACCGAAGATATTTACAACACTACTTTGGCAATATTTGATAAGGCTGAAAAAGAAAACATCCCAACTTATTTGGCAGCAAATAAAATGGCGGAAGAGAGAATAGAGAAAATTGGAAAAATAAAATTATCGCTTTAATGCTATCAAGAAGACATATTAGAATTAAAACATTTTTGGCTCTTTACGCCTACATTTTTTCCAACAACAAGGAATTGGATAAAGGAGAGAGAGAACTTATGTTCAGCTTGAATAAAGTGTATGAATTATACATCACTTTTCTTTCGGTTTTTGATGAGATAAAAAAGATTTCTCAAGAGAAAATTGAAAATGCAAAATCAAAACATCGGCCTACTGAGGACGATTTAAATCCGAATTTAAAGTTCGTTAACAACAAAGTTTTTTCTAAACTGAACCAAAATGCTCAGTTACAAAAAGACATTGATAAGATGAAAATTAAATGGAGGTCTGAGGCTGCATTTAGTGTAATTAGTCAGTTATACAAAGAAATAAAAGGTTCTGAAGAATACAAAAGCTACATGAATAGCGGTGCTGATTCATTCAATGAGGATAAGAATTTTTTGGTTACAATATTCAGAAACTTTGTCGTGAATAATGAACTATTTCACGAAGTGCTTGAAGACAACAGTATTTTCTGGAATGACGATTTAGATATTGTAGCTTTAGCAACGATTAGAACTATCGAATCAATGAGTGATGGTGACTCTGGCATTGAAGCTCTTTCGCCTTTGTTCAAAGATGAAGATGATGAGGTATATGCCAAGACATTATTCAGAAACTCAATTTTGAAACAAACTGAATGTGAGAAACTAATAAAAGGGCAAACCAAAAATTGGGACTTAGATAGATTAGCCAAAGCTGATGTTATTTTAATGAACATGGCTATTATCGAAGCTTTAGATTTTCCTTCAATACCAGTTAAAGTTACTATGAATGAGTACATTGAAATCTCTAAATTTTACAGTACTCCAAAAAGTAAAGGGTTTATTAATGGAATATTAGATAAAATATTTAACCAACTAAAATCTGATGGAAAAATTAATAAATCAGGTCGAGGGTTAATCAACAAATCACTGCCCAAATAATTGTATCTTTAGTTTAT
>JBMYYT010000213.1:0-4140 GCA_049609665.1 Flavobacteriales bacterium
ATAGGAATTTGTCCATCTGAAGAAGGCGGGTTTGGGCTTGGTGCGACCCAGTGACATGGATGCAGAAGTGAACAAAAGGAGACGAAAATCAGTGCTGAACGAATCGCCGGTAATCACGATATCCGAGTCGTGGGTAGGACTGGCATCAATGGTCGAAAATGAAACCAGCTTCAAATGAGGCATGACCACTTTGGCGGGTGGCTCATCGAACGAACGGAGGAAATAAGCACCTGAAAGGTTGAGTTTGATGAATAACTGGTATCCGCTCGGTTGGTATGGCTTCCCCATCACATTGTGAAATTCCCACTCTCCCGACTTCCCAGCTTCTCCCCACATTTCCCGCTGTGCATCGGTCAATCCCTGCCATCTGAGAATCGCTGCTCTCAAAGCTCCATTGGCTTGCTGCTGACGGGAAGTGTTTGGAAACGTCGGTGAAATCTTCCCATAGGCGATGGGGCCATACTGATTTTTGGAAAATGTGACCTGTTCGACTGAGCCACGGACGGCAGACACGATAGGCCCTTCTTGGATGGATGCCATACTACTGTAATTGAAGTTTGGGACACCGATGGTAAGCCACTGGTAAGCCCCGAATTAAAACTCGAACAAATTTAGGGTTTAAATCCGTGGAGGGAGGTCGGTGAATTTTCGGGGGCGAGGAACGAGCCACCGAAATTTTACCGACCTACCGACAAGTCAGGGCGGCGCACACATTTCAAGTCAGGGCAGGCCGACCAATTCCCGCCCTGCCATTCCACAATCAGGAAAGTGAGGGGGTTGCCCGTAACTGACCGGAGGGGGATGGCCGACCATCGGGAGGCCGTCCCCCGTAGGTGAGTGGAGGGTAACCCCCGAACGGATGAAAAGCATCCCTTAAAAACCAATTAGAGAATGGCTGCCAATCGGTTCAATTCGACCACAGACTATGCGAGCCCGCCCAAGCGAGTGCCGACATCCGCCCGACAGAAGAAGGCCGACGTTAGGAGGCCGACTGACGGAGGCGGTGGAGGCCGCAGGGCGAGCATTAGGGAGCGACTGACACGACCAAGGCGAAAGAGGGAGGAACGACCGATGAAGCCGAGGGAGTGGCCGAGCGACCGACACTACTTTGGTGCGACCACGAAGCTGGGAGGGAAATGAGCGAAGCGAATGACGACCAGCGAGAGTGGGAGCGCCGACGCTGGCAGACGCCCCCCACGAGGGAGGAACGACCGAGAAAGGGCGGCTGACAGTGACGGCACGATACAACCCAAGATGTGAGGATTCCCCACACTTTCGCTAAATCAGCACATTTCTATTCCTCTTTTGGAAATTCTAATTTCTGCTGTGCTGTCAAAATCTCAATTACCATCAACTGCAATTTTTCGACTCTCAAAGCTCCCAAAGTCTCCAAAAGCAAAATAACCTCCTCCATTTTGTCATACTGCTTTTGATGGGTTTTGCTCACGAATTTTGCTTCTCCTCCACTTCGCCGCTTCCAAACCTTCCTTCTCATTTTCTGCTCTCTTTTGAGTTCCGAAACCAATTCATCAGGTGAAAAATAAAATGTGTTCTGATTCACGATATGTGCTGTTTGTACGCTGCCAACTCCGACGAAGTCAGAACCGATAGCGGATTTTCCATTTTGAAAAGAACTGCATGCTCAGATTCCCAAGTCTTGACCAAACCCATCTGAATCCCATCCCTCAAATAATCCTCGTGGTGACCATGCAAAACGGTTGTGAACGGTGGCCGCTTCAAACTCTTCGAAGCATCCCAGATTTTCCCATCCAGTCGGGTTTTATTCTGTTCGTCTTTGGCGATGTATTTGGCGAGATAGGCTTTCAAATTCCTCACTTTCCATACTGCATGAATGTCGGTTGAGTTTGGGTTGAAATGTCCATATCTGGCGGCGAACTCATCACTCAGGCGATTTTTCCGAAGCAGCTTGTTCCACTCATCCCGAATCCTCGTGAACTCCACGAACCGATTCCAAGTGATATGATAATGAAGCTGTCCACGTTCCTGCAATTCTGCTTTCCAGATATAATCCTCTATCCCCCATTTTCTTCTCGCAGTTCTCAAAAAAGGTTGAAGCAAATTTTTGTGTCCATGGCTGGCCTTGACGACTCGGTGAGTGGGAATAGTGAGAGTGGCGAAACCGATTCTAAAATCATGATGCTTCTCAACTACTGGATTCCAGATTCGATGGTTTGGACTTCGCTGCAAAAGAATATCCACGCTTCGCATGATGCGCCGCTGGCTGTGCGAGGTCAACTTTCCAGAGTATGCTTTTTGTTTCAGCATCGGTTGAGAATTGATGACTCTCGGACGCTCCGAAACCTCATAAAACAAAACCCCGTCACTTCGCACCTGTAAATAGGGAATACGAGTGTGTGCGGACACTGATAATCAGGCAGTTACACGGACTTTTGTCGAGCAATGCGAACGAAGATAAACCAATACCCCGCCTGCCCAGAAAGCCCGTTCGTTGGTCAATTGTCAGTTTCCCCAGTAGTACGTTTGATTTTCCGCTTGCCCAATTTGTGAGCCATAGCGACGAGGATGGCATGTGTACCGTGGTCAATACACTCACCGATTGCTCTTTCGACTCCACAATCATCCAAACCCATTTCATTGCGGAGTTCCATGTAGTTTAAAAGTCTTTGGAAAGTGCGAGGGGAGAGGTAGGTACTTAGTTTTTTCATTTTGGATAATTTGAAAGAATTACAACCCTTCGGGTTGTGAGGGAGCTTTACCGCTTTGGGACGACTGCGAAGCTCAAAAATGGAAAAGCCACCGACTCGAATCGATGGCATCCCATGAACATATCCAAAACGAAAAGGCGGAATCGGGGGATGTAAAAAAGTTGCTTCGAGAAAACCCAATTACTAAAATCCCCCGCTTCGCTGCCGTCAGCCTTTGGCGCTCGCCGTTGACAGCTCCCTCAAGTAGTCAGAGCGGCTACCCTCCAAAGGATGACACAAAAATGCAGACACACTCACGAAATCCGCATACCCAGATTCAGGTATTTTTCAAATCGCAAAAAAAAAGAACCAATCCCAGCAAAGCCGAAATTGATTCTTCGAACCAACAACCAAAAAAGTAAAAGCGGTATTCCCTACGCTGCTACTATGGCCGAGGTTTCACCAACGAACAGGACTTCTCCCGTCAAATCACTGATAATCTCCAACTTGACAAAGATTTTTTTGCCAGCAACCAATGTCCCAAACTTATTGGTATAAGCTGAAAGCAGGTTGATTGGAGTAGTTCCACTGGTGGTATTGATGGAGGAAAAACGAACAGATTTCGAACTCATATTCCCCTGACTTACCTGCGGTGAAGCCAAAATATTGAATTGGAAATTACTGCTCAGAGTTCCAGAGAATGCCAAGCTCAAGGCCGGAGTTCCAGCGGCGGCAGTCAAAGCACCAATTGTGATGCTGTCGAAAGTCGCTTTGGATGGTGGAGAGGTCAAAGTAGATTCCTGAACGAACTCAATGACCGAATTCAATTTGATGAACAATTGCTCCCCACTCAACTGGAAACCTTCCCCATAAGCATTGGTTTGACGCCACTCAGGTGAAGCAGCGGCGGTGTCCCATGAAGTTCGTTGAGCATCCGACAGAGCCGCCCACGACTTCGAAATCAATGATAAAATACCCCTTGCATTTGCTTGGGCTGCTGTGTTGGGATTGGCTGGCA
Source organism: Flavobacteriales bacterium (assembly GCA_049609665.1). GTDB lineage: Bacteria > Bacteroidota > Bacteroidia > Flavobacteriales_D > CAJJDF01 > CAJJDF01. The sequence goes on from JBMYYT010000213.1 coordinate 3,685, forward strand.
CGACACGATTCCGAACAATCGCACCCGCTTTGCCATCCTGAAAAACCACATTCGCAATCTTACCATTAATCGAATCAATGATTGGCGAATACTTCACTCTTGCCATGATGAAAAAATTTTGGTTAGAAATAACTGAATATCCCAACAAAGATACTGTTCATTTCTGAACACTGCCAGCCGCCACGACAACGACTGCCGCTGCGAAAAATCTGCTACTCGTTGAGTTTTTCATGGAGACCGATTTTCGACCAGGGGATTTTTTTGTCTCGATCATGGCGACTTCGCAATGGCCACTCAAAAATTCCCCATCTGACCGAGTGAAACCCGCTCGCCGGAATTGAGAGAAACCAGTTCGAGCCGGATGAAAATCCTATCTGGGGTCGGAGTCGCTCCCCAAATATTTTGATAGCTCCATTTGTAATTTAAGCTTGGGGAAAGGTCAGAATATGAATAGGA
>JBMYYT010000214.1:0-4127 GCA_049609665.1 Flavobacteriales bacterium
ATAGAATCCTCCTTCCCTATCTGGAAAATTAATGCAACCAGGTTCTTTTCTATCACTTGTTAATCCGTCAAAATCAAAATTCCATAGATAACTTGTTGAGTTTACCGACAAATTTGTAAAACATGTTTTTGTATTTAATACACTTTGATCAATCCTTGTCATATCAAAATCCATTGTTGGTAATGGGAAAACCTCAATTTCTTTTGTTATTTCATCTTCACAACCCAAATCACTTACAACTTTTAGTTTTACATTTAATTTCCCAACAGTATTCAAAATTAAATTAGGATTCTGATTCGTAGAAGATTGTGTATTAAAATCCCAAAACCATTTATCAATTTTTCCTTTATCAATAGTTGACTTATCGGTAAAAATAGAGGTTTCACCTAAACAGATATCAGTTGCATCAAAATCTGCTTCTGGATAAAAAGAAGATAAATCAACTTCAACAAAACTGCATTTATCTCTCATCACATACATTAATGTGTATTTTCCTGAACCATAGTTTTTGGCAGAAACGTTTAAAACTGAATCTTTTTCTCCTACTAATTCCACTCCATCTTTGTACCAGATATAATATCCTCCTGGTTTAAATGGTCTTGCACCAAGCACAAGATTATCCTGACATAAGTGTCCTACCGAATCAACTTCCACTTTCAAATCAGAGGATAATTGCAAATCATCCAAATAATAGTAATTATAAGATACTCCTGCTGGAACAGCAGTTCTACCACATTTTGGACCTAATACAATCGCATTTATATTCACTAAAGGAGTGAAATTCATAGTTACTTTTGACCACGCACCTGCTCCCAATACAACTACTTGTGTATTTAAAAGCATATAGCCGGTTGTTGCATCATTAGTTGGGCAATCATAATATCCCGCACCTCCAAAAGGAAGGTCAGCACAAACTGGAGAGCCAAATAGTGCAATATCCATAGTAGTATTTCCTAATCCATGAGAGATATAAAATTCCATTATATAATTTTTTCCAGCCAACATTGTATTAGACAAACAAGCCCCTACATATTCTTTATAAACATAAGCTGCCGCTCTTGATTGATCAATAAATCCTACATATCCATCGCCATTTGGTATCGGCATTGGTGGAGGACTAAAAGCGGCACCATTTGTGAAACCACAGGTGTTATAATAATCGGAAGTAGCTGCGGAAGCTTGTATCCAAGTTTTTGCACAGTTCATTTGAGAATAATTTTTTGGACAACAATTCGTATCCTCAAAAGAATGATTTGGAATTAAAGAAGTAGGGTCACATTCGCAAAGTGGATCAAGAATTAATGGAGTCGGTCTTAATATAGGGAGATTATAAATTTTGGTAGATGTACAGTTTTCAAAATCTGTTACTGTTAATGAAACTGCAAAGTTTCCTGTAATCAAATATTCATGAGTTGGATGTTGTTCTATACTTGTTCCTCCATCACCAAAATTCCAACTCCAAGAAATAATACTATCTCCAATTGAACCATCAGAAAAAGCTACTATATGTTCGGCACATGAGGTATTAAACGTATAATCAGCAACCAAAGGTGTTGGAGTTTTTACTTCAAACGAAGCAAACTTACAAGATCCACCGTTATTATTTGATAATGTGTAAACTCCTGCTCCAAATCCACCAGTAGATATGTTGATTGATTTACTATTTTGACCTATTAAAGAATCTCCATCTTTAAACCATTGCCAAGGACCAGCTGCATTTGAATTATCTGTCAAAACAATATCTCCACTGCACCAACCTCCTGTTTTATCCACCACAAATTTATTTGCATATTGTGCTCCAACTCCCACTGCATACCAAGCTTCAGTGGTTGCATATACTTCAATTGAGCAGTTCCCATATAAATCTTTTGCAGATTGAATTGCATAATTTCTGGCATCTATATGTTGAGAATTTACACCCAAATAAACTGTTAAATTTCTAAAAGCAATTTTTTCGGCTTTTGTGATATTTATTCCTGGAACAGAATAGTTATTTCCAATATCATTTTTTCCCGAACCTCCTTCTGATAATAAATAGAACCAAAAATTCTGAACACCACTATTGGTATGCACTCCTCCGTTATCAGCTGCTCCAACATACCAATTTGTTCCCAAATAAGTATCTGGATGTCCATTATCATTTGGGTCACTCATATTTCTTATGTGATCCACTCCTGAATTGGAACATTCCTCACCCATAAACCAATTGGCAACACCAGGTCTTGTTTTAAAATCTACTGCTACTCCAAAAATATCTGCAAATGATTCGTTTAAAGCTCCTGATTCATAGCTATAAACTAAGTTTGCCGTATTTGATATCAATCCATGAGTAATTTCATGACCTACTACATCTATCGTGGTCAAAGGCTTTGATAAAGTCACTCTCGCAGGATCACCATCTCCATAAGTCATTCTTGTTCCATCCCAATAAGCATTTGCACCAACACTATGGTGCACATAGTTAAGTAACTTGAAACCCGCACCATCAATACTATTTCTGCCGTGAGTATTCAAAAAATAATCATATACTTTTTCCGTACCCCAATGAGCATCGGTAGCATATTCATCTAAATTTGCATTTACATTGTTCCAATTATTATTGGCATCAGTAAAATCAATTGCAGCTCCATAGACTCCACCGCCTTGCATATTGTAGGTTTCAATTCCGTTTCCTCTCCCCGATTCTCTTAATCTGAAAGAACCTAAATAAGAATCTGTTATCAAAGCTTGAACTCCGCTGTATTGAGTTGTAGCAACTCCCACCACATCTCCTTCATGAATTAACTCATTGGTATGCACAACCTCTCCCGAAGAAACACTTACAAATACTTCTGTTCGGCTAATTGGAGCATGTGCATAAACGTCAATCTTGTAAGTCAATTCTAATTTTCCTTCTTGTTTTCCATTCTTACTGATTAAAGCAAGTTGTTTTTTTGGATAGAAAGTTGCCAAACTACTATTTTGTTCACGTTTTATAAATTTTTCCTCAGCTGGAATTTCCCATTTGTATTTTTTTGCTCCAATATGTTTTTTTGCTTTTTCTAAAGATTTTAAAAAAGAAAGATTTTTGTTCACTGATTTCGGAAGATTCTTAGTGAAAAAATCTCCATTCATTGAATGTATTTTTCCATTTCTTGAATGAACAATAATCATACTGTGCTCAACTGGAATTCCAGAAATCGTTTGCTGATATCTGTAATGTTCAAATCCTAAAGCATCTTTTGATTTATTCATGAATTTTATTCCAACCGAATTATTCTTTACTGTTTTTTTAATCCAAGTTTCTAAGTTATTTAGAGTTAAGTCCGAGTTAGAATTAAATTCGATATAGATTGGAAAATCAGTGAAATTTGCTGTTTTGAACGATACTTTATTCTGAATAAAATTAACTATAAGATTTTGTGAATCAGTGTTCTGACTGTAGCCAATATGAAAGGATAAAATCAAAACTAAAAGGGGGTGTGAAAAATTTTTCATAATTGTAGGCTTTAGTTAAAAAACGTACAGAAAGGCAAAAGGGTTGGCACTAAATAAAAAATAACCTCTAATATCATCTTGAAAATAGAGGTTATTTTAAATATTAAATTTTACTATATTACCTTTAAAGACAAGCCGTTTATTGACTTTACTTTATTTGATCCTGTCTCTTTATATCGAACATTCGATATAAATATTTTATTTCCTTTTCTAATTCTATTAAGCATACTTAGAGATTTTGCGGATAAATTTGCTGATCTCAATTTATCATCTGATAATTTATTATTGGCTACAACTTCAAAATCAAAACTTACTATTTCATATCCAATTCTTAATGGAGAACTGTTGGGAGATTTAATTACCAATTTCTTCCCTTGTTTAACTTGTCCTATTCTAATATTTCCAAATTGTTTTCCAGCAAAAAACAACTCTGGCTTCGGCTTGGATAATACTTTATATTTTCTAACGACAACCGTTCCCGGAGCAGAAGCTCTTACTTCCACTTCTCTTGCACTTCCAGTTTTTATAACGTATTGATTCCCTTTTTTTGTAATTGTTCCGCCAGTACAAGAAACTCTAATATCTGAGGGTGAATAACCTGAAATACTTGCTTCAATAATATTATCATAGCCCGCATACAATACAGTATA
>JBMYYT010000215.1:0-4114 GCA_049609665.1 Flavobacteriales bacterium
TGATCTTCTTTCAACAACTTGTTCTCCTTATTAGTTTTATCTTCCTGCTTGTAAAAATTACAAGAAAGTCCAAAAATAAAAATACATAAAAATAGAATTTGTTCCTTCATACTGCTTTTATATTATAGTTGCTAAACCCCTATTTTACATACCCGGAATCATTCCAGCCGAAACAGCTCTCATTTCCGATTCATTCACTTTTTCCGCTTTTTCCAAAGCATCATTAGTAGCGATTACAATCAAATCTTCTAATTCTTCTTTATCCAAATTAGTCAATTCTTCGTTGATTGAAACAGAATTAACTTTTCTATTTCCAGTCATTATAACTGTAACTTTTCCGTTACTCGCTTTTCCTTCCACGGTAATCGTGTCCAGCCTTACTTTGGTCTCTTCAACTTTTTGTTGCATTTCTTGCAACTTTTTCATCATTCCGTTTCCTCCAAACATTTTTTTTAGTTCTTAGTGATTAGTAAATAGTTGTTAGTAATAAAAGTCTGAACCCTGAGGGTTCCGACTTTAGTCGGAATGTCTCGAAGGGTGACTTAGTAATTCAAATCTTAAAGTGCTGGAAGCACTTTAGCCTTCACCTCTCCAAATCCAATTCTAACTCCATCTTTTTCAGAATATCCTCTCATGATCACTGTATCGTTATCATTGATAAATTTTCTTTCAGTTCCATCATTCATAGGAACAGTTTTAGTTCCTTTCCAAGAAATTTCAAGCATAGATCCAAACTCTCCTTCTTGGGGTCCAGAAATAGTTCCAGAACCCATACAATCACCAGTTCTGATGTTACATCCATTAACTGAGTGGTGAGCCAATTGTTGGTTCATATTCCAATACATGTATTTGTAATTGGATTTACACACCGAAACTTCTGAACTTCCCTCTGGCTGAATTAATACTTCCAAATTAATATCTACATGCTTATCTCCTGAATATTCCAAATAAGGCAACACCTTTGGGTCTTGAACTGGGCCAGCAGTTCTGAAAGGCTCAAGAGCATCCAATGTAACAACCCAACTGGAAATATGAGAAGCAAAGTTTTTTCCTAAAAATGGGCCTAACGGAACATACTCCCAACCTTGAATATCTCTTGCACTCCAATCGTTTAGCAAGGTCATTCCAAAAATATAATCGTCCGCTTCTTCTGTCGAAATACTTCCTCCCAATGGTTTTCCTTCGTAGGTAAAGAAAGCTGTTTCTAATTCAAAATCTAATAAATTACTTTGTCCGTAAACCGGTACCTCAGCTGTGGGTGGTTTCTTTTGTCCTCTTGGTCTATGAAAATCTAATCCTGATGGAACAATTGAACTTGATCTCCCATGATAACCAACCGGAATGTGTTTCCAGTTAGGCAACAATGCGTTATTTGGATCTCTAAATAAACATCCTACATTAAAAGCATGTTGCTCACTCGAATAAAAATCCGTGTAATCTCCAATGTGCATTGGAAGCAACATTTCTACTTCGCTTTGCGCATGTAAAACTTGCTCTGCATGATGATGATTTTTTTGCAACTCTTCGTTTTCTAAATTCAGTAAATCCGAAATTCTATTTCTCAATTCTCTTGTTCCTTGCTTTCCGTGGCGCATCATTGTGTTCAATACATCTGTAGCAAAATCCTCAATTGTGAATTGCAAACGCGTTAAGTAACCCAATGAATGAAGTGCTTTTAAATCAAGTACTTGTTCTCCAATCGCAACTCCTACTCTTGGAGTTCCTCCTTCTTTTTTAAAAATACCAAAAGGTAAATTTTGAATAGGAAAATCAGAATTAGCTGGGACTTCTACCCACGATTTTAGTGCTGGATTGTTTGCTTTTATTGTCATAGTTATTGAATTCAAATATTGATTAGTAAAAATACAAATTGAATAAGAATTTATAAAACTATGTAACGTTTTTAATTTTTAAAGTTATTTTAGAAGAGCTCTTAGCATTAAGAGCCAAAATTAATTAAATAAAAAAGGATACCTTTTTGATAATTCTCCATTAAGAATAAAAAAGCATGATGAAAATTGCATATTGGCTTCCAGTTTTTTGTTTCATTTTTATTGGAAACATACTTTTTACTCAAGAAATTTCTGGAGGCTCATCTATTAGTGGAAATCCAATACAAGAAAAATTTTTAGAACATTTAATTAAATCGAAAATCGACAGTGTCCGTAATTCACTAAATTTAAACCCTTTATACAACGATTCGATTTTGTATGTAGCCTCCAAACATCATTCTAACTATATGGTGACTAATCGTAAATTGACTCATAATGAAAAAGGAAACGGAAATTTAAAAACACCTCAAGAAAGGGTAAATAGTTTTGGAGGAAAAAATTATCTTGCTGGAGAAAACGTAATTAAATCTTTCTATAACAGACCTATGAAGGATAAGAAAGGTAATGAATACATTAATTACACTTACAACGATTTAGCGAATGATTTGGTTAAAGGATGGATAAATTCACCGGGGCATTATGCCAATATTATACACCCTGAATATGAAATTACTGGACTTTCGCTATCAGTAAATTATGAAAAGAAACAAGTATATGCCACTCAAAAATTTGCTAAAGTAAATTTCAAATATCTACACCCTGAAAATAAAGAAATGTTTTCATATTCAAATTTAGAACCTCAACAGGTAATTTCTGGATTTGACAACATTCCTAACAAACTTATCAAAAAGAAATTTGCATGGAAATTGAAACCTCTGCGAGAAAAAGATTCAACTCTTTGTGACAACTGCAATGAGGCTGTTAATAATTCTATGTACAAAACTCAGTTGATTTTCAAGGGCAGAAATGTCTATATCAGATCCCATGACGCTCCCATGATTACTAAAATGATTAAAAAATGGAGAGACGGACTTGCTTTGGAATTTGTAGAATATGAATCCTATGATTGTGGAAATCCAGAATATTATACTGAACCCAGCAGAAGAAATGGACAAAGTATTTTTAATGGAAAAGTATCTAAACCCATTTACAGAAGACAACTTAGAAAAGGCTATAAAAAAGTCGATCGAAAAAGCAAAAACAGAAAATACCGTTGGTTTAATAATATGGGATTAAAGGGGAGTCCTGAATTTTTCTATATCAAACTTGGAAAGATTCCGAAAGACATGAATGGCTATGTCGAAGTTAACGTAGTAGTAATCAAAAACAAACGCGTATGCAGGATAATGCATTTAACAGATTGGTGCGGAATAGATTATGAAAACTATAATTCATACCCATACAAAGACACGCTATTAACCGAAAAATATACTGTAGTTCCTTACAGAGATAGCGTTCAGTTCCAAATTGACTTTGAACAAGGAAAATCAGAATACTCTATTGAAGATATTGAGCCTATTATTAAAACTGTTACTTCATCAAAGTTTACAGTTCTTGATGCTAAAATAAAAGCTTTTTCATCAGTAGAAGGAACGGAATCAATTAATTACAGACTTCAACAAGAAAGAGCTAACAGTATAATAAATGCGGTTACTCAAAACCAAACAGCCTATTTTAAAAAAGACATACAAGTAGCCGAGAATTGGAAATTGTTTTACGATCAGATTGACACTTTTGAAAGTCTAAAGCCTTTGAGAGGCAAATCAAAAGAAGAGCTAAAAGAAATTGTAAACAACACAGAAAATAGAGGCGAATACGAGAAATACCTTAAGAAACAAAGGTATGCTTCTATCGATTTAAAAATAGAATACGACATAGATGATACTTTACAGTTTCTGTTAAATGAGGTCCGTTTAAATTTTGAGAGCATCAGAAAGTTCCAGAAAAAATATAACTCAATGAATTTTGTTGCCTATGATTCGATTCTCAGAATTCAATATGAGCTTTACAAATATGCAAAAGCAGGAAAAGCGTCTATCAATCATATGACTAAGATTGATAATCGTTTCCCCTATAAACCCGAATTCAGAAAAATTCACGAAGACTATTTTTGGTATATGGTCGATTTACAAGACAGTGTGTTTTGGAGTGAGCAAGGGCATAGCTATTTAAGTCGTTTGTATAAAATTGGAGTCAAGGAAAAATACGTGACTTACAATTTGTTAAACTTCGAAATGGAAATTTACAAAAGAAAAAGAAGTATCTCTGATAGAAAAATTGCG
>JBMYYT010000216.1:0-4094 GCA_049609665.1 Flavobacteriales bacterium
CTTCAATACTATTAGAATGTAAAATAAAAAAGCCTTCGGAATGATCTGAAGGTAAATACATGAAAATATAATATGGGAGAAGTATTGATTTCTCTCTTCCTAATTTACTGTTGTTTTCTTTGTTTGAAATATCAGAAACAATTGCGTCTTTATCAAATGGTCCCCCATTCAGAACTCCAGAAATAATATATTTTTCAATATTAGGTTTTGGCTTTAAGTACAAAAAGGGATTAGTATCAGGGTTTGAAATTATTGTAATCGTTTTTTTATGTTTTTGATTTTTAGAATGTTCAGTTTCTAATTTTGTGATAAAGTGATTGAAACAAAGCTTAAAAGCATTTTCATTCGATATATCAGATTCGCCACCTAACTCTTCGATAGAATAATCTCTGAATGTTTTTTCTTTATCTCCTTTTGCCTTTAATTTTATTCTGAAGAATTCTATTTTAGGGTTTGCTGCCATAATTATTTTGTTTACTCCAATATAACAGTAATAATTAGTTTTTCAAAATTGTGAGAATAAAGCTTTCTATTATTTATTAAGGTCTTTGGGAATCAACTTAATAAAAGTAAGGTTGTGAACTATTCCACCCAAAACAATTCACTCGCAATCCTATCCGCCAGTAACTTACCATTTTGCGATAGAGTATAATGAGTTCCATTCTGAATTAAGGAATTGTCCAGAATAAATCGTTTGCTCTCCTTTTTGAAATGTGCAACAAAAGAGGAGTTGAAATTCGATTTTAGATAATTTGAATCAATTCCCCAGCTTGTTCTTAAGGAGGTCATGATGTATTCGTTGTATTGAGTTTTTTCGTCCAAGATTTCTTCCTCAGCTACCCAATTATTTTCTTTTGCTCCTTTGATGTATCGTGCATTATTGGATACGTTCCAATGTCTGGTTTTGCCATTAAAACTATGAGCAGATGGACCAACTCCCAGAAAGTGTTTTTGTTTCCAATAAGAACTGTTGTGCTTGGACAGGTTTCCTTTTTTTGCAAAATTGGAAATCTCATATTGCTCAAACCCATTGTTATCAAGCGTTTCAATCAAAGTGTTAAATTGCTCGGAGGTAATATCTTCCTTAGGTAATTCATATTTTCCTTTAGCAATGTCATGATGCATAGCAGTTCGCTCTTCAGAAGTGAGACAGTAAGCTGAAATATGATTGATATTCAGATCAATTGCCTTTTGGATATTTCGTTTCCATTCGTTTTCGGATAAATTCGGAATTCCATAAATCAAATCTATGGTAATGTTATCAAAACCTAATTCTTGAGCAGATTTCACAGAGTCAACAGCTTGTTTAATAGTGTGAGAACGATTCATAAACAATAAATCTCTTCCAATAAAAGATTGAATTCCAATGCTTAATCGATTAATTCCAGCTTGTTTAAGCTCTTCCAATTTTTCTCTATTTAAATCATCAGGGTTACATTCCAGCGTGATTTCAGCATTTGAATTCACTTTGAATTCACCGTGAACCGTTTTCAAAATCAAGTCCAATTCTTCTTTGGTCAGTAAGCTGGGAGTTCCGCCTCCAAAATAGATGGTTTCCAATTCTTCCGTTTCGAGATAATCTTTTCGGGTTGTAATTTCTTTACAAATACAATCTACCAATTCACTTTTGTTTTTCATTGAGGTCGAAAAATGAAAATCGCAGTAAACACAAGCTTTTTTACAGAAAGGAATATGGATATAAATGCCAGCCAATAGGTTTGATTTTATCAAAAGTAAAATTTTAAACTAAGATTTATCATTTCGTATTCGTTTAATTCTTTGTTGTCAGTTCGAGTTTTTGTTAATTGATGACAATCAATTAACAAAAGTATCGAGAACAAATAGAGAATTGTGTTTGGAAGTCATTCTCGATACAATTTTAAATTTGACGTTAGTCAAATTTAAAATCACTCGAATTGACAGATTATTTTACTCAATCAAATAAGTTGTAACACGAGTCATACCGAACTTGTTTCAGTATCTCACAGAGCATATTTCACATTATATTCTAAGGTAATATTTCAATGAGTAGAGATTCTGAATCCAGTTCAGAATGACTGATGAAAAAATGTTCATTATAAAATAATTCCATCAAAATGTATCTTTTTTAATTTTATGGTGTTATATAAATAGCAACTCGTAAAAATGCAAGAAGAAAAGGATCTCATACAGAAAGCAAAAACGAATATAAAGGACTTTGAACCTTTGTATAAGTTGTACCATAAACGAATTTTATTGTTTTGCTATCAACGTGTTGAGGATAAAGTTTCTGCAGAAGATATTTGTTCTACAACTTTCTTGAAAGCAATGCGAAGTATAAAAAAGTATGAAGACAAAGGATTTTCGTTTGGTTCTTGGTTGTACCGAATTGCTTATAATGAAATTCAAAATCATTACCGAAAGAATAATAAGGTAGTGAAAGTAAGTGAAGATTTTATAGCGCAGTTGGCTGAGGAAGTTAATGAGCAGCCTACAGAGCTCTTTGCTAAGATGAAAAAAGGACTTCAACTTCTGAAACCAGCTACAATACAACTCATTCAAATGAGATTCTGGGAGGGAAGACCTTTTAATGAAATAGGAGAAATACTGGGAATAACAGAGAATAATGCAAAGACAAAAACTTATAGAGGATTGGAGAAGTTGAAAAAAATAATGAATACTTGATAGGAAGATGGAAGAGTTTAAAATTATAAAAATGGGAAGTGAATTGACCGAGAAGGAGATAAAAGAGGCGGAAGATTTTGGTCAATTACTAAAAAAGCACCAGCGATTCGTAAAGAAGAAAAAATGGATAGTTGGAGGGGTGATAGCTGCTGGTGTTTTTTTATTAGGAGGTTTAGTTTTGTTTTTTCAAAACAGTGAAAATGAAGATCCAATTTCATCCGATACAACATTGAGTGAAATAATTACTTCGGCAATAAATAAACCTTTCGAGCTTGCTGATTCTAAAGATACTTTATGGGTAAACAATCAATTAGGAGATACTTTGAAATACGGAAATACAAAAATTATAGTTCCTGCACATGCTTTTGTAGATTCAAATGGAGAGCAAATAGTTGGGAATATTGCCATAACTTACGAAGAATACCATACTCCCGTTGAAGCATTTATTTCTGGTATCCCAATGACTTATGATTCAGCTGGGATTGAGTTCCATTTTGAAACGGCAGGAATGTTTGATATTCGTGGTTTTTCAGGAGAAATCCCTGTATTGATTGACAAGCCTCTTGAGGTGCGATTAGCGTCTAAACAAGCAGGAGATTACTACAATAAATATTTTTTCAATGAAGAATCTAAGGCTTGGGAATTTATTTCTAAAGATTCAATAGAGAAAAATGAGCCTATTTCAATTCAGGAAAAATTAATCACTATTGATAAGCTAAATCAAGTGAATCGAGAATTGGCAAAGGTTAAGAAAAGAGAGCCTCAAAAGAGAAAGCGAAATAGTGTATGTGTGAAATTAGAGGTTGATTCTACGGAATTTCCTGAGTTTGATGATTTCAAAGAGTTATTGTTTGAATTGGATGAATCGGAAAAATCTTTTAAGAAGGAGTTTGCTGATATTGAATGGGATGATGCCAAACTAAAGAGGAATGAGGACAATTTGGAGATTCATGTTTTTAGAAAATTCAAGAAAACAATTCTTAAAGTAAATCCTGTTTACGAAGGTTTAGCTTTTGAAAATGCGATGAGTCGTTTTGAATCAGTAACGAAACAAAAAAGTGATTCGCTTACCAAAAAGAAAAAGGAATTGAAGGCTAAGATAAACTCTTTTAGCAACGGAGTGAAACCCAAAGAATCATTGGAAGGTTTTGTAACTCGGGTGTTTTCAATTGGTAAATTTGGAGTTTATAACTCCGATTTTCCACAAAAAATGCCAAAAGGACAACTGCTTATGGTTGAGTATCTTAAAAAGAGTGATGACCCTAAAAAAGATACTTTGAAACTTAAATCTTTGTATTTGGTTGAGGAAGATAATAATGCATTATTTTCATTAAGTCCAAGCGAGACTTTATCTTTTAATCCTAACAATAAATCAGTGCTTTGGGGAGTTACTATGGATAACAAACTTGCCATATTCAAATCAGATTATT
>JBMYYT010000217.1:0-4093 GCA_049609665.1 Flavobacteriales bacterium
AGCTCCATTTAGTAGCAATTGGAATAGCTTCTAACATTTCATAGTTTTCATATACAATAGCATGCGGATCTTCTTCTGCCTTTTCAACTGATTTGTTAGCAGTTACAATATACGCTGTAACTTGAATCAAATCGGTATTAGTATCGGAATAAACCTGATACCAGTCGTCTGGAGCGTCACCTGTCCCATCTGAAAAAACTAATCGTTGAGTCTTAAACCAACTTCCATTCATTGTTACTTTTTCAGTTTCCATCCATATTGTTCCTTCATCACTTAATTTGTAGGGAAGTAAAAAGAAATATGACCAAGTGTAGGCATCAAATCGCACTTTCTTTTCATTCATTCCAGGTGTGTAATACACTTTGTCATTTATAAATAAAACCTTGTTTCCATCTTTGGTTTCGATTAAACCTTTGGATGAATTTGTAGCCAAAGTCAATGTTCCAGACAATCTCTTTTTACCTCTGAAATATAATTCAAGATCAAATTTAATATTATCAAAAGATAAGAATTTTTCCTTTTTATGACGATTCTCCATCCTTTGAACGGTTGTCATTTCTCCGTAAGTTAGTTTCTTTTCTTGCTCTTCTACTTGGGATTGCGATGAACAACCAAAAAAAAGTGATGCCACAAATAAGACGGTAAGATATTTCATAAAACAAATTGTTTCTACTACAAAAGTACCGAAATTCTACGAATTTGATAACCAGTTTTCAATCATCTTAAGTCCTTGGGGAGTTAATACTGATTCTGGGTGAAACTGAACTCCAATGCAATTATATTGTTTATGAGCAAACGCCATATTAGTGTAATCATCCGTTGTGTAACCAATCTCCTTCAATGAATTTGGCCAATCAGATATTGCCCAAGAATGATACCTGCCAACTTCTTGAATTGGAGATAAATCTTTGAATAGAAAATGAGAAGTGTCTATTTCAATTTTTGAGGAAACTCCGTGATGTACTTCTTTGAGATTTATTAATTGAGCTCCAAAAAACTCAGCTAAAGCCTGATGACCTAAACAAACTCCAAATATTGGTTTAGTTTTATGGTACTCTTCTATCACTTTCATCAACAATCCAGCATCTTTGGGTAATCCAGGACCTGGAGAAAATACTATTTTATCATAGTTTTCTAATTCTGATAGTTCGAACTTATCGTTTCGTTTTACAGTTACTTGAGCATCAAAACTTTCAACATAATGAACTAAGTTGTAGGTAAATGAATCGTAATTATCTACAATGAATATTTTTTGAGATTCTACCATATATTTGTATTCACTTACGTAGATTCCTGGCTTCGCAGGAATGACTTTTATCTTATTAATTACTTGTTTTTTAGTAGATTATAATTCTTAAAGCCTCCTATCAATCTTCCACCTAATAAATTTTGTTCAATCCATGTAGCCAAACGGTATTTTAGTTTTTCGTGCTTGTGCATAGGTCGATTGGGATTTCTTTTTCCTGTCATTTGCAATTTATCTTCCCAATCAAATTTATTAATCCAAGATTTCATGCTTTCAGGATGAGTTCCTTTAAAATCCGATAATTTATCCAAAGGTCCATAATCAAATACTTTAGGATCATTCTTGAATTTCGAATCTGCTTTTTGCTTACCATGGTATGACCTATTCATTACTTGCGATTTATAGCTCATCATCTCAGGAGGGCGAACATATCCATAATGATAAATATAGGCATCAATTAACACCACATTGAGTTTTTGAGAATCTTCTGAATTGTAATCTTTGGGTTGGTAGCCAAACTCTCCTTTAAACTTTCTGAAAGATTGAGCATCTCGCCAAGAATGGATTTCTGGCTTGTTTTTAATTATACGTATCTCACTTGGGTACCAAGTGTGCGAATGATGGAAATGATTATAATCTCCCCAGAAATGTCGGTATTTGAACAATAGCCCTTCCACTTCTTCGTCAGTATAGTACTTTTCCAATGCGGATTTGATAACTGGAAAATCATTCTCATGAATAGCTTCATCAGCTTGGATATAAATTAGCCAGTCTCCCTTGCAAGCCTCTTTAGCTATGTCAGTTTGATGAGCAAACTCCGTGTTTTTGGAATATTTCTTCACATCCCAAACTGTGTCAATCAACTTAATTTTAGTTGAATCAATACTTTTTATTACTTCTAAAGTTGTGTCGTCCGCATCATTATCTCCAACAGCAATTACAAATTCATCCACAAGCGGCAGCACGGACAATATGCTTTCCTTTAATGGAATGTAAAGTTTAGTTGCATTTTTTATAAAAGTAAATCCGCTTATTTTCATAATTTATAAATGAAGTAGTTTTAAGTTACTCTTATTTTTCACTAATATTCTTAAGAATCTTGAATGCTTATCAATTAAATAATCTTGGGTGTTTTCAATAATTGATTTTTTTCCATTATGATATACTATGAGTTCATTGAATTGATTTAAATAACTGTAGCCACCTGTCCACACTTCTATTCTTTCAAAATCTTCAAGCAACTCTATTTTTTCTTTGATGATTAAATCCTGACCGTATAAAACAATTTTATTTTTAAAAACCAGAACATATTCTTTTTGACCATCTTTATCATAATCAATAAAATAAAAACTCTTAATTTTTTCTGTGGGGCTAAGTAAAAGAGTTTGCGCTGAATTTGAAAAAAACTGCTTACTGATTGAATTAGTGGTTTTATCTAAAAAAACAGCTCTTGTTTTCTCGATGCTACTGCCAATTGTAAAATACCAAGGTGTCCCAAATTTAGCACTTACTTTATGCCTTACTTCTCCTTTTCTGTTAAATAATGAAATTGCATTGGAATTGGCTTTCACCAAAACATAATCCAAATTATTAATCAAAAGATGATGAATATCTCCTTGTACTCCACTACCAATAAGTGGTTGAGCCCAGCCTTTTACCAAGTTACCTTTACTATCAATACTTTTAATTCCTTTAGATGTTGGAACTAAAAATCTGAAATTCTGGTTGTTATCATAATCAATAATGGATACATTCTCAGTTACGGAATCTTTTATCAACACCGGAAAAGAGCCCACATTTCTTCCTAAAACATCAATTAAATACAATTTGTTCTTAGTAGCAAACATCATTTGATTTTTACTATTTTCTAAAAAATCTATTTTTTTAATCTCTCCCACAATAGGGCTCTCAAGGTTTCTTTTCCATTGAACCTCTCCATTTGGTGAGATAAAATAAAGTTCGTTTTTTGTATCTTGAATCAAATAGAAATAATCATTTGACTTGTGATTTTTGAACTTATATATCTTATTATTTAACTGGCTTTCAAAATCTTTGCTCCATTTTGGATTAACCTTTCCACCATCCAAATTAACCTTTGATGAAAAAACATAACTGTTATAAGTTAATTCAGAAGATTGAAAACTTTTTTGAAACAGTCCAACTCCCTTATTGGAATTAATACTCAAAAAATTCAATCCTTTTCGAATCACAATCTCTTCAGAATTAACATTAATATTAGTCTCCAAAAAAGTCAATAAATCTTTATTCATACTTAGATTAAATCCAGCTTTAATTTTTGCTTTTAATTTTTCTAATTCAATTTTATTTGTCGAAAAATAAACCACATTATCAATTCTTAATAAAAAAGGATAATATTGTGATGTTCCAAATTTTAGAATACTCCCTATTTCAACAACTTCATTATTTTCACCTTCAAAATCAATGCTATCATTGCTTAAAACGTTTATTCCATCAGTAAATCCAGAAAGACTTGAAATACCAAACGAAATAATTTTACTTTGATCTTCATTGATAAGGAAACTAATTTTAGGAGATTGAACCCAATTATAAGTTTGGTAAAAAGCATCACACCCACATTGAGAAGACAAGTCTATAAGATTATTAGAATCAATTTTCAATTGAGAAACTGAATCAAATTGATTGATTGAGATTTCAATAAAATTTTGAGGGAAATGGGATAAAATATTAAAATCAAACTCTGTTTTTAGTTTCCCAGTATTGATTTTCTCTTTTTAGCAGACAGGGCTAAAAGTGAAATGAAGAAAATCAAAGAGGCATGCGCATTATGAAAAAAGTTGTAATTTTTGGTGGGTCAGGTTTTCTCGG
>JBMYYT010000218.1:0-4080 GCA_049609665.1 Flavobacteriales bacterium
TTCTTCACTTATTTTCTCACTAATGAATGAGTCAACTTTATAGGAATGATTAAACACATAATCAGGCTCCATTTGAAAATTTGAGATGTAAAATTTCATATTATTTACCTTACTCAATAAACCCTTTCTTCTTCATCAGCCATTTAATGTCGGGTTCTTGACCTCTGAAATCTTTGTAGAGTTTCATTCCTTTTTCAGAACCTCCTTTACTCATCATTTCTTGGTAGCGTTTGGCTACAGTAGGGTCAAATAGGTTTCCAGTTTCTTTAAAAGCATTAAAACAATCCGCATCCAATACTTCTGACCATTGGTAACTGTAATATCCTGCTGAATATCCACCAGAAAAAATATGAGAGAAATACGTGCTTCGGTATCTCGGTTGGATTTCATCAATCAAACCAAGTTCGTTTAGCTTTTTAGCTTCAAATTCATTCACACCCAGTTCTGTTGGAGCTTCAAGTGAATGCCAATACATATCCAAATAGGCAGCTGCCATGTATTCAACTGTTGCAAAACCTCCATTAAAACCATTGGCATCTTTCAGTTTTTTGATTAACGCTTCAGGAATTACTTCTCCCGTTTTGTAGTGTTTTGCAAACAATTGTAACACTTCAGGTTCTCCCATCCAGTTTTCCATCACTTGCGAAGGAAACTCAACAAAATCTCTTGGAACAGCAGTTCCTGATAAGCTTCTGTATTTCACGTTGGATAATAATCCGTGAATGGCATGCCCAAACTCATGAAACAACGTTTCAGCTTCTCGGTAGGAGA
Organism: Flavobacteriales bacterium; assembly: GCA_049609665.1. Lineage (GTDB taxonomy): Bacteria > Bacteroidota > Bacteroidia > Flavobacteriales_D > CAJJDF01 > CAJJDF01. The sequence continues at coordinate 772 of JBMYYT010000218.1, forward strand.
GGAGAGAGGGGGAATTTTCGGTAGGTGCTGGGTAATTAAAATTGGTAGTTACAATTGGGTGAACAAATCCATCAACATTGGATTGCTTACGTATAGAATTCATCCAAGCTCCCCCTCGTTTACTTTCGCGAGCAAAATAATCTAAATACATAATTCCACAGTGTGAACCGTCTTTGTTTTTTACTTCGTAAACCAATTGATCTTCGTGCCAAGTCGGTAAATCAGTTCTTTTTTCAAAAGTCAATCCGAATAGTTTATTAGCTAATACAAATACCCCATTTGCCACTTCATTTACCTCAAAATAAGGACGAGTTTCTTCTTCGTTAAAATTGTAACGCTCTTTTCTTACTTTCTCCACATAATACCGCCAATCATGTCCTTTTATATCTCCTTTGTTTCCGTCAGCTTGAAAAATTTTGTTCATTGCCGCTCTTTCTTCTTTGGCTTTAGCAAGAGCAAAAGGCCACATTTTGTCCATAAACCCTAATACATTTTCTGGCTTTTCGGCCATATTGTTTTCAAGAACTCTTGAAGCGTGATTTTTGAAGCCAAGTAAGTTTGCTTTATCAATTCTTAATGCAACAATTTCCTTGATGATTTTTTTATTGTCTTTGTCATTATCATTGTTCGCTCTTTGGGCATAGGCATCGTATAAGATTTTACGAGCTTTTCTGTTTGGTGAATTTTGTAAAAAAGGATTGATACTTGGTCTTTGAACGGTAAAAGACCAGCCCGATTTATGTCCTCTTTTTTTGGCTTCTTGTGCAGCTAATCCTCTCAAACTTGCGGGAAGATTTCCCAAATCAGCAGAATCGATTGTATGATATTCAAAGGAGTTAGTTTCGTCTAATAAATTGTTTCCATATTGGAGAGTTAGTTCGGCTAACTTTCCATTTATTTCTTTTAGTTTTTCTTTTTCTTTAGCTCCTAAGTTAATTCCTGACTTAGTAAAATTCTTGTAGGTTTCTTCCAACAAATATCTCTCTATTGAGGTTAATTCAAGAGAAGCCTTTTGATCATAAACAGTTTTTACTTTTGCGAATAGTTCTTCATTTAACATTATGTTGTCATAATGAGCTGAAGTAATTGGAGCCAATTCTTTTTTTGTAGCTTTTAAAATACTATCCGTATTTGCAGCTTCTACACAAGATAACAGGGAGCTAACTTTAGTGAGGTTTTTTCCAGCAAATTCAATTGCTTCAATCGTGTTTTGAAAAGTTGGAGTTTCCGTGTTATTAATAATTGCGTCAATATCTGCTTGGTGTTCAGCAAGTGCAGTTTTGTAGGCAGGTAAATAATCTTCGCTTTTTATTTTATCAAATGGAGGTAAACCGAAAGGTGTATCCCATTCTTGGAGTATTGGATTTTCTCTTTCCACGGTTTTGTTGTTTGTTTCAGATTTTGGGTTGTTGCAGGCTATTAATGCAAGGCTTAAAAGAGCTAATAGAATAGTTTTTTTCATTGTATTTTATTGTTTGTATAAATATATGAAAAGGACTGGAGATTTTTGAATGAATTTTGTGTTTTGGTTGTTAGTTTGAAATAGTTTAAAATCACATTTTCATTCCCGAGAAATCGGGAATCTGATTCATTTGTTTAGTCTCGTAGCTAGCTTGTTCATTTTTTCCATTGATGAAAAAACCCTTCGACTTCGCTCAGGATAAACCAAGCCAAAAAAATCTATAAGTTTCAAAGGTTTTCCGAGAAGTTTAACCTGTATTTATTGCTTTTTCCCACTATGGACTTGAGATAAGCATGAGATATTTTCGGCTTAGAAGCACACTGATGAAACTTATTATTAAAACCAACAGAGTTATAATTTCCCACAAAAAAAACCACCAAGATTGCTCGAGGTGGTTTCAATATGTTTATGGATTAGAATTTATTCCTTTTCCCATTTTTCAACATTTCCTTTGATGTAGTTTGCCCATCCTTTTGACTCAGCTTTTGTAGCTAATTCCATAGCTTCTTTTCCGGCTTTGATTGCTCCAATTTTGTCTCCTTTAGCTTTTAGTATTCTTGCTTTGGTAAACATTGCTTGGTGAGTTTTCTTTATTTTCAAAGACTTGTCAGCATACATTAAAGCAGTTTTATAATCTTTAGTATCATTGTAATAAGATGCTGCTGTAGAGTATACTTTTTCCAATTCTTCTCCTTTTTTGATTGCAGATGCGATATTTTCTTTTGCAATTTTATCAGTGTCTACAGTAAAAGGAATGTCAATTCTTAGTTTTTCCCATTGGATAGTAATCACTGCAGAATTGTTGGTCAATTTATCAAACCCCATAGTAAAAGTCTCCGTAAAAGAATTTACCATTGCTTTAGCATTGATTCTTACTACGTCATTTTCTTTTTTATATCCACTCAGTCCTCTTAATTCAGCATCAGAATTAATGATAATTGTCCAATCTCCATTTTCTGCAGGAATAGCTTGCATAGAGTATTCTCCTTTTGCAATCTCTTTTCCACCGATTGTAATAGGAGTTGAGATTTCTAATTTTGTTGCCATGTTAGCCCCTAATCTCCACATTTTGTCATAAGCGACAAGGTCTCCAAAAATAGTTCTTCCTTTTGCAGAAGGGCGAGAATATTCAATTTCTAAGGTTGTTAATCCAACTTTTTGTTCTACTTCACTCAGCGGACTTGGTTTTGGTAATTCTTGTGCTGTTGCAGAAAATGCAAACAGTCCTACTACTAATGAGATGATTAATTTTTTCATGATTGTTTTTGTTTTAAGTAATAATTCCCTCTTTGGGTTTTTGATTAATAAATAGTTGTATAGCAACTCCAGCAATAATTACTGTAGCACTTCCTATTAGGTTATAAAGCAAATATCCTAATTCAATAACCTCATAAACTGTAAGGAAGTGACACGAAAGTACAACTATTTGTCCAATAATTCCACCGATAAAGGCTGCAGTTCCTCCAATTTGTTTGAAGAAAAAAGCAAGTAAAAATACTCCTAAGATAGTTCCGTAGAAAAGTGATCCAAGTATATTTACTAATTGGATTAAATTTTCAAATAAACCAGCAGTTAAGGCGATTATGATGGCTAATATTCCCCAGCCTATTGTCAACAGTTTACTCATTCTCAAATCCTTTTTTTCATCTTTTGAATCTTTAAAGAATTTTTTATAAAAATCAATAGTAGTGGTTGATGCCAAAGCATTTAATTCTCCTGCTGTGGAGCTCATTGCTGCCGAAAAAATTACGGCAAGTAGAAGTCCAATTAATCCATGAGGTAAGAAATTCAGAATAAAAGTCAAAAATATATAATCGCTATCTTTTGATTCATAATTTTCATCAAGC
>JBMYYT010000219.1:0-4075 GCA_049609665.1 Flavobacteriales bacterium
AAACGCATTATGGCAAACGTGTAAAAACAACTATAAATTCCGGACTTCAAAAACAAACTAATACAATTGTAAAAAATCATTATAATCTTTTAAAGCAAAATGAAATTTATAACCGGAAAAAGAGAATTGGAAATGGTTGAAACCATTTTGGAATCAAATTTACCGGAAAGAATGGTAACAGCCTACGCGGCAAAAGGCGTGAACAACATTATCTTTACTAAAATGGAAGCTCAAGGTGATAAAACAAATTACATTGCCGAACAGGAATTTAAATTCAAAGGAATGATGAAGTTGATGGGTTGGCTGATGCCAGGAGCTTTCAAAAAGCAATCTCTTAAATACTTAGAAGATTTCAAGAAATTTGCTGAAAGCAATTAGTTTCTGAACAGATACTTCAGTGTAAACTCAAGTCCACCTATTGAATTGGAAGCTGTGATTAACGGAGATATATTCGCACCGTAAGTCATACCAAATTCAAAACTATTGTAACTCATATTGAAAGCTGGAATTAAAGCATCATTCGGAAGTCTATAATATGCTCCAAAAGATATATCAAGCCTATCATAGTATCCTGTGTATTTACTTTCTTCTCTGATAATAATCGTGTAGAGAGTACCAAAAACGAATTCTTTTTCTTTTCCTTTTAACTGCAATAAAAAAGCAGGACTCAATGCAGACCTTCCGCTTTCAAGAACTATGTCAGAACTCCCTGTAAAAGCAATTCTCGTGTATTCAGGCTCATTTCCATTATAGACCAATCCTGGCTCAGCCAAGTGATACAAAGAAACTCCTAAATTTAATTTAGTAAGCGTCATTGAATATCTGTTGAATTGGCTGTTGTTGTATTCCCACATTACCCCTGCTCCTAAATTATAAGTCATAAAAGGTTGAAATAAAGCTGGCTCAAGAGAAGGTAAATTTGGGTCATGCTCTTTCCCGTTATATTGGTTTTGCCATTCTCCGTTTGTTTCATCAATCTTGTGTTGGGTTATTCCTCCTTGAATTCCTCCACTCAAAAAACTATATCTCGAAACTCTTTTGTGATAGGCAAAAACTCCATCAACTTGGAGTCTGGTAAAATTTAAATCTCCTGATTGATCACGGTTCATTATTAATCCAAAACCTAAATTGTTTTTATCCAACTCCATTTTATAATCAACTGCCATTCCAATAGTTTGGTAGGTATTGCCAATTGTGGGCCATTGATTTCTGTAAAATGTTGCTGCCCTAAAATCCGCACTTGAACTCCCAATAGAAGCAATCGATGTATAGTAATTATTCATATTTAAATCACTAAAATGGACGTCTTGAGAAAAAGCATTTATTCCCATCAAAATTCCAACTACAGCTATAATTATTTCTTTCATAATTCTCAATTTATTTATCTTCTAATAAGTGTTACTGTCCCTTTCTTTTCAAACTCTTTTCCATCTACAAAAGTTCCAACAATTTGATATACAAAAACTCCCTGATTAGCCTGTTTTCCATTAATTGTTCCATCCCAACCAGATTCTTGGCTTGTTGATTCAAACATCAAATTACCCCATCTATTGAAAACTTTAAAGTCTAAGGTTTCTATTCCATCTCCTTCTACTTTCAGAATATCATTTTGTCCATTTCCATCTGGCGAGAAAATATTGGGTAAATAAACGTGATATTCACAAGTATCAGAACTTAAATTCTCAATAGTAAAAGTAGCTTGATCTCTGCACCCATTTGCATCAGAAACCGAAATCGTATAAGACCCTTTACTTAACATGGCAATATCTTCTGTTGATTGACCTGTGCTCCATGAATAAGTAATTGGTGCTATTCCACCGCCTAACGTAACATCTATTGCTCCAACTCCTGCATCACATTCATCGTCAGTTATTACTCCTGTCAAAGTTGGAGAAGAAGACACCACAATATCTACCGAGTCTGTCTCAGAACATGGGTCAGGACCTTTATAATAAATTGTGAAAGTACCTGCTCCAGAAGCCCCAGGATCAAATACTCCGGTTGAAGCATTAATTCCAGTTCCACTCCATGTTCCTCCAACTGGAGTTGAAGTAAATGCAACTGGGCTTGCATCTTGACACATATCAGTGGTATAGGTTATACTCGATGGAGTTGATGGATTAACAGTTAAGTTTGTAATAATAATAGAATCACAACCCAAAGCCGTCATAAAAGTATCTTGATAACTTCCTGTGGTTCCGTAAACACTTCCTCCTACTGTTACTGTTTCTCCTTGACAAATAGTTAAAGTCTGAGTATTAGAATATGATTGACCTAATACCAAATTAGTAACTATAATACTATCACAACCATTGCTGCCAGTTAATGTATCGCGATAAGTTCCAGTGGCTGTTGCTGTTCCACCTCCTGGCAACGTATAAGAATCACAATCATTTGCAGATACTGTAATTGTTGTATCACTTGTAATGGTTAAATTAATAGTTATCACACTGTCACAACCAATTGAATTAGGGATTGTATCATTGTAAGTACCAGAAGTTGTAAAACTCTTTCCACTTGGACTTGTATATGTTCCACATATACTTGGAGAAATAGACGAACTTGTTCCTGAACTTATTGTAAGATTAGTGATTACAATACTATCACAACCCGCAGAAGACGTTAATGTATCTCTATAAGTTCCAGAAGTATAAACTACTTGTCCACTTTGTAATTGGAAAGAATCGCAAGCCGATACTGATACTGTATAACTTGATAATATTACAGTAACATTGTATTGAACAAAACTATCGCACAATGCACTTGGGAAAGTATCAATATAAGTTCCAGTAACTTTAGCAACTTGACCTGAGGCTAATACTAATGAATCTTCTGAACATAGAACTGTATCAATTATCAATCGAGCACTTGTATCTACTGTAAGATTTAAAACAAATATTGAGTCACATCCCACTGTTGCAGTATCTCTGTATACTCCCGAAGAAGTTAAGTTCATCCCTCTCCAAGTAGTCATATCACAAACTGTATCGGTAGTAGAGTCAGAATATGGAGGAATAACCGTAAGATTAATTTGAGTAATACTATCACAATTTCTTGTTGAAGAACCAATTCCACGGACTACAATTTCATCAACAGCAAATCCAGGAGTTGATCCGGGAGCATTGTCCCTGTTATCAAATCCAACAGCAAATCTTATATTAGCTTGGTTTGCAAATGCAGGTTCTACAAAACTTGTTTTGGACCAGCTTGTTCCATTATTATTTAATTGACCACCAAATCTTGTCCATGACGCTCCAGAATTAGTACTGTAATATAATCTTCCATATGAACCTCTACATAAATAATAAAGTTCAAATTCCACATAGGATTTACCTACAGTGGAAATATCATTAGTCATTCGACTAAAGTTCAATCCATTCGTACCTCCGAGAGCTGATAATGATGGGTCAATATAATTTGCATTAGTTACCGATGGAAAAGACCATGCAGCTGCATATCTTGAATGAATGTGTAAATAATTACTTCTTACATTACCCGTAACTGTGGCATCTTGATTCGGTGTAGCTACAATAGGTGATCCAAATACGTTACCTCCATTATAGCTGTTATTTACAATCCACGCATTGTCATTAGCTCCGGGAGTTATTGCATTGGTATCATTGGTATTAAGGGTGTATGAATGAGTTGCTCCTTCAAAATTCTCGGAATAAATTACTATGTTGTTTGTTCCAGAAACTGTATCGAAATAAGTACCTGCTGTCTTGATTGGAGTTCCATTTGAGAGTACCAACGAATCATCATGGCAAATTGATGTGTTTTGAGTTACAAAAACAGCACTATCTACTACTAAATAAGTACTTATAATACTATCGCAACCCAAAGACGTTAATAAGGTATCACTATATGCACCGGTAGCAGTATAAGTTTTACCAGATGGGCTTATAAAAGTATCACAGGTTATCTCAAGTTGATTAAGGTGAGCTGAGTAATTTACTGTAAGATAATATTCTACCAAACTATCACATCCTGAAGCATTTGGCATTGTATCCCTGTAGAATCCAGAGTTCTTAAACACTTTTCCACTCCCAGTTAACAAACTATCGCACACCGTAAT
>JBMYYT010000220.1:0-4072 GCA_049609665.1 Flavobacteriales bacterium
TACATTGGTAAACCAATTTGGTAATCCAATTTGGTTCACCAAAATTAACTTTAAATTATTTATCATGAAAAAAACATTACTAACAACAATTGCATCTTTAATAGTTGCAACCACATTTTCACAACGAACAGTCTATGTAGATATAGACGCAACAGGAACTGATAACGGAACCAGCTGGGCAAATGCTTACAATGATCCTCAAGACGCTTTTAATAATTCCAACAGAGGAGATAATATTTGGATAGCTGAAGGTACTTATACACAACAATCAGCAATTAGAAGCCATACATTTGCTTGGGGAAGAGATTCGGTATCGGTTTATGGAGGATTTGATGGAACTGAAACTACATTGAACCAAAGAGATTGGGAGAATAACCCAACTATTTTTTCTGGAGAAATACAGGGAGATAATGATTCAACAAATAACTCATATACTGTTTTTGCAGGTCCTTTTGGTAGTTCTTCAACTAATAAAATTACTCATTCATTAATTGATGGGATTACCATAAGTGATGGATATGCCGTAACAAATACTTCGTTGTATACCACAAGATGGGGAGCAGGATTTTACCTACAAGATTACGTTAGAAATCTAACAATAAATAATTGCATATTCAAAAACAATACAGCACAAGGTGCAGCAGCAATGTATGTTTCTGCAAATGCTGATAGCTCTGATGTTTTTGTAACAAATACAAAATTCATAGGAAACAAATCTACTTTTGCAAGTTGTATTTGGGCTCAGGCTTCCTCCTTTAAACCGTTAAATTTTAGAATAATTAATTGCTTATTTACAGATAATATTAACAACAATTACGGAGGAGTGCAAACGGGAGGTCTTTTCTATTTTAATTCAAATGGAATTCAAGCAAACCTAATTGTATCTGTTGTCAATAGTACAATTACTAATAACATTGATAATGTTACCAGCAATACAAATGGACAACTTATTATGATCAATAAATCTCACAGTAGCCAATCTAACGCTGTATTAGAAGTTGGAAATTGTATTTTGTATAATAACTCTGGATTTGTAACTACCACTAAGAAGTATAATTCTTCAAGCTATATTTTTACATCAGCCGGGTTTGTTAGATGTATTTCCGATATCAATTTTTATGCAACTAATACAATTAGAGATAGAGTATATAATCACGATCCTTTATTTACTAATCCGTCCACAGGAGATTTTACTTTACAATCTACCTCACCTGCTATTGATTCTGGAACAACAGGGTCAGTAACATTACCAAGTAATGACTTGGCAGGATTACCAAGAATAAAAGGAACAGCAGTAGATTTGGGATGTTATGAATACCAAACAATTACTGTGGGTGTTAATGAAAATAAAGAATTTGCCTCACTTAATCTATTTCCAAACCCTACAAATGGAAAAGTAAAATTTGAAAGTAAAGAAGAAATAGAAATGATAGAAATTTTCAACCTTACAGGACAAAAAGTGAACTCATTTATTAATACGAATAGAATTGACATATCGGAATTGACACCTGGAGTTTATATGGCGCGAGTAATTGCAGGAAATAAAGTTTCTACAAAAAGAATATTCAAACAATAAAGAGGTTAGATGCCATTAATAAAGTAAGTGTTTGGATAAAAAACAGTTTCATTCATTTGACGCTGTTTTTTTTGATTCGTTAAGGAGTAATTTACCATTCACTAACTCAATTTTCCATTCACTAATCCAATTGTATTTTCCATTTAAACCGAAGTACTATTGTACTCTAATTAATCGGCAGAAAAGAATAATGCCATAAAAAACAATATCATGAAAAAAATTTACTTATTAATTTTGGCTTTAGGAGCTGGAATTTCGCAATTAACAGCACAAGCATTAACTCCCCATTTTTTTGGAGTAACCACAACAGGAAGTGGAAGTGATGCAGGAACAATATACAGAACCGATACAAATGGGACTAACTTAAGCATTATTGACACTTTTGATATTCAACAAAACGGAAGAGGGCCAGCCAATCAAGAACTATTAGAAGTAAACGGTAAAATGTATGGAGTTACCAATACAGGAGGAAACAATAACTATGGAGTACTATTCGAATTTGATCCTGTTTCAGGAAATACGACAGTAAGACATCATTTTGATGATTCTACAGGAAAATATGTTGTATGCTATTTACTTTTAGGTTCTAATGGAAAAATATATGGTACTGCACAACAGGGAGGTAGATATGGTTCAGGAACTATTTTTGAGTACAATACTGTTTCTAATGTTTTAAATAGAAAACAAAGTTTTGCTGCATTTCCTGCCGGAAGAAGACCTACAGGAAGAATGGTGGAAACTTCTACAGGAGTATTTTATGGTGTGTGCGATGGAGGTGGATCAACGAATAACGGAACTGTTTTTAAATACACACTAAGTACAAACTCAATAGAAGATAAAGATGATTTTGTTTCCGTAGAATCTGGAAGAAGTCCAACTGGTGGATTGATGAAAGCAAATAATGGTATTTTGTATGGTATGGCAGCTTATGGAGGTGCAAACAGCAAAGGAACTTTTTATCAATTTGACATAGCAGCTGATTCAATAAAAAAATTATTTGATTTTGATGGACTTAATGGAAGAACAGGACGAGGAACACCAATCCAAATTGGGGGAGATTTATATGGATTAACTTATTTTGGTAGTTATTCTGCATCAAGTTCAGGAAGTGGAACTTTATTTAAATATAATATTTCAGGGGATTCTGTAAACCCACTAAGGTATTTTTCATTAACTCTTGGTAATTATCCAACAGGAGAATTAGTTCCAAGCACTTCGGGGAAATATTTGATTACAATGAGTAATGGCGGTGCCAATAATTATGCTGGAACTATTTTAGAATTAACATTGTCAACAAGAGCAATTGTTGCAAGAGCAAGTTTTGATAATCCGCTTAACGGATCAAGTCCAAGAGGAAATTTAACAAAATCGACAGTTAACGGAAAGTATTATGGATTAGCAAGTCGAGGTGGTGCTGGAGGATTTGGAACTATTGTAGAGTTTGATCCTATTAACGACACACTAATTAACAAACATAATTTTTCACCTTCTTATGATGGAAAAAAGTCCACCGGTGGTTTGGTGAAAGCATCAAATGGTAAGTTATATGGAATAACTGAAGCTGGAGGTTTGTATGGAAGTGGAACCATTTTCGAAGTAGATCCGACTGATAATACGGTAATAAAAAAAGCAGATTTTACTAAAACAGTTGGAAGAATGCCGATAGGAGGATTAACTCTTGCCACCAATGGTAAGTTGTATGGAGTTACTTCAAGAGGAGCATATCTTGATAGAGGAGCTATTTTTGAATACGATATTAGTACTAATTCATTGATTAAGTTAAAAGATATATTTCCTTTGGCATCTTACCCAAGAGAAATGATTCAAGCCACAAATGGGAAGCTATATGGTGTTGCCAATTATGGAGGATTAGCACAAGGGATGTTATTTAGTTATGATATTACTTTGGACACGCTAATACGCCACGATAGTTTTAGACTTGCTACTGATGGAGGATACCCACAAGGAAAGTTACTACAAGCTACCAATGGAAAATTGTATGGAACCACAAGTGGAGGAGGAACACATGGCAAAGGGACAGTATTTGAATTTGATATTAATGCAGATTCAATAAAAGTATTGGATCATTTTACAGACTCTAACGGAGCTTCTCCTTATGGAGGATTGACTCAAATAGCAAATGGAAATATCTATGGTGCTACAATAGGAGGAAACATTACTGGTGTGGGAGGTCAAAAATATGGTGTTGTTTATCAGCTTGATTTGGTTGCAGATACAATTATCCCTTTAGCTAATTTCAATCTTAACACTAATGGATATGGCGGGTATGGCGAATTCTTAGAAGCAAGTAACGGTAAATTATACATAACTTCATCTTCAACAGCTTTTGGAGACAGAGCTGGAATAATAAATGAATTCGATCCAGCAACAAATTTATTAGTTGGAAAAACAAGGTTACCAGGAAGAACTTACGGAAGTTTAATCGAGTTAGTATCGCCCAACAATGCAAGTATTGATGAAAATAAAACTACTCAA